>JAIEQO010000084.1 GCA_019747655.1 Gemmataceae bacterium
GAGAGCCGGCCGGCTCGGGCGGCCGGGCCGGGACGAGGGCGAACCCGTCCGGCGGGGCCGGCGGGAGCGGGTTCGGGGGCGGGCTCTGGGTCAAGGGGACGTACCCACCGGCATTCGGTTCGAGGGTGGCGGGCGGGCCGGCCGGCCGCCGCTTGGCGAACGGGCTCTGGCCCCGGTAGGTCGGCCGGTTGCACCCGGCCAGGGTGACGGCGAGGGCGAGCAGCAGGAGCGGACGGGTCATCGGCTCGCGTCCGTGCGAGTGGAGGTGCGGCCGGGGCACGCCCGCCCCGGTGGCGGGACGATAGCCGGGGCCGGCAAGCGGGGCAACCCGGACTGCCCGCGGCCGGCCGGCGGACGGTATAACGGTAGCAGGAGGGCCCCCCAATGCCACTGCTCGACCACTTCCGCCCGCCGCTCGGCAACCGACTCGGCGGGTGGCACTCGTTCCACAACTCGTGGGCGACGTACATCTCGGCCCAGATCAACGACCGGCTCCCGGCCGGGTACTATGCCGCGGCCAACCTCTTGCACGGCATCGAGGTCGACGTGGCCGCGTTCGCCGACGACCCACCGGCCCCGGCGGACGCCGGCTGGACGCCCCCGCCGCCGCAGGCGAGTTCACCGCTGGCACTATCCGGGGGGGTGGTGGAGATCGGCATTTTCAGCCAGAGCGGCGGCCCGACCCTGGCCGGGGCGGTGGAGCTGGTTAGCCCGTCCAATAAGGACCGGCCGGCCACCCGGGATGCGTTCGTGTCGAAGTGCGCCGCGTACGTCCAGGCCGGGGTCGGGCTGGTGGTGGTGGACGTGGTGACCGAGTACACGGCCGACCTGCACGCCGAGCTGCTGGCCCGGCTCGGGACCTCCGTCCCCGGGGCCGGCCGGTTGTTCGCGGCGGCCTACCGTCCGGTCGAGCGGGACGGGGCGTCGGTGCTCGACCGGTGGCACGAGCCACTGGCCGTCGGCGGCGACCTGCCGACGCTGCCGCTGTGGCTCCGCGGCGGGCTGTGCGTGCCGGTCGAACTCCGGGCCACCTACGACCGCACCTGCCGCGAGCAGCGGGTCACGCCGGCCGCCTGACGGCGGAGGAGCAACGTGGACGAGTGCCTCACCTACTTCCGGCAGGCGATCGAGGACCCGGCGAGCGTCCCGCGGTGTGATCGGTGGTACGCGGACAACGAGGAGTTGGTCCGGCGGGTGTTCCCGAAAGTCGAGGTCGCCCGGCTGAGGCACGCCGGGCTCCGGGCCGCCGCGGTCATCCTGAAGCGGCACGGCTGGCGGCCGCCGCCGTCCGTCCTGGCCGAGCAGCGGGAGCGACCGTACCGGTGGCTCTTGGCCGCGGCGGTTGCCAACTGGTGGGCGTGTGGCGGGTTGTCGGCCATGCTCGGCGGAACGGCCGGACGCGGGTACGCCGCCGCCGGCCGGTACTTCGTGATGGCCCGCGGCCGGTACACCGAGGTGACGGCCGAGCAGTGGTACATCAGCCTGATCTACGACCCGGCCTCGGTCGCCTGGTTGTTCGTTGCATTCCTGCTTTGCCTCTGGAACCACTGGTTCCGGGCTAAACCCGCCGACACCGCGCCGGGGCGGCCGTCACCCGACCACCCGTAGCACTGTCATCGACTCCTTGAAGCCGAGGTCGCCGGCCAGGCAGGGTACTCGTACTGCTCCGCCGGCCCGCTGTTGTGCCCGGCGCGGTCACGCGGTAACCTGACGGCATGACGGTCCGCGAGGTGCTCCGCCGGCTCCGGGCCGACGGTTGGGTGCAGACCGGCCAGAAGGGGAGCCACCGCCAGTTCGAGCACCCGACCCGGCCGGGCAAGGTGACGGTCGCCGGATCGCCGTCCCGAGACCTGCCCCCGAAGACCCTGGCGAGCATCCGGCGGCAGGCCGGGTGGGAGGACGAGGCGTGAGTACGACGACCGCCGGCCGCACCGACCGCGGCGAGTGGGAGGACCGCCGGGCGGAGGTCGCGGCCGACCAAGAGCCCGGGTGGGAAGCCCGCTACCGGCCCGGGTCGTTCGGCTGCCACGAGCTGCTCGACCGGCTCGACCTGATCGGCGATTTGGTGGAGGGCCGGATCCTCGAACACCCGGCCTGCGTGCTCAACAAGGAGTGGTTCGGGCTGGCCGCGGCGGCGGTCGAAGCCCTGCGGGAGCTGTACCAGCGGGTCGGGGGAGAACACCTGACCGCCGGGCGCACCGAGCCCGGCTGAACCCCTCACCCGACCTCCCGTAACACCGTCATGGTGTCCCGGAAGCCGAGGTCGCCGGCCAGGCACGGGTGCTTGTACTGCTCGGCCGACCCGCCCGTCTTCGCCAATCGCTCCCGGTCCCAGGCGGCCCACGCCCCGGCCGGGATGACCGCCGCCCGGACCGGCCCCAGCCGGCCGCCCTCCCGCTTGGCCGCGTACTCCACGTTCTCCTCGCCGAGTGAGCGATCGAGTTCCGTGAGGAACCGCCGCAGGCGGGCCACGTCGACGGTGTCGGGCTCCTCGACGAAGACCGCGTAGTACGGCCGGGCGTCGTCCCACACCGGGGCCACCGTGTACGCCGTCAACGGCTGCCCGGCCCTCGATGCGGCCGCGTCGACGGCCCGCGTCACGTGGTACTCGCTCAGCTTCTCCCCGGTCAGGTTCGCAAACCGGTGCCCCTTCCCCAGGAACTCGACCTCCGGCGTCCGGCCGTAGAACCCCGTCACCCGCACCAGGTCCGAGATGTGGTAGCGGTACAGGCCGTAGAGGGTGGTCGGGACAATGTAGTAGCTCCGGCCCTCAACGAGTTCGTGAGCCCCCAGGACCGTCGGCTGCGGCGAGTCGATCTCGCCCTCGGGGACGAACTCGAAGTAGTGCGACCAGATGTCGAGCACGCCGCTCGCGGTGCCGTTGGCGAACGGGATGGTCATCCGGCCCTCGCTGGCCAAGAGGCCGAGGTCCCGGACCGGCGGGTCGCCGTAGTACCGGGGGAGCTGCCGGAGGTACGGCCCCATGCTCCCGCCGGTCCAGGTATTGATGATGGTTCCCTCGGTCGGCCACACGTCCATCGGGTAGAGCCGGCCGTGCTTCTCGGCGGCGGCCGATAGCACTCGCGCCCGGGCCGGGTCCCGCTTCAGCCGCCGCGTCAGGGCCGTCCGGATGTCGGCCGGGATGTCGAGGTCCGGCCGCAACGTCCCCTCGGCCAAATCCTTGAGCAGCGACTCCTTCTCGGCGTCGAGGGTCCGGGCGAGGCCGATCAGCGTGCTCGGGTTGGCCGCCAGGAACTGCGACACGTTCCGGCCGACCGAGAACCGCAGGGCGACGTAGTACCGGGCCTTCGGGTCCTTGATCTTCCCCGTCTCGTAGGGGACCGCGTACATCCGGCGGATCAGCCGCCGCTGGACCATCGCCGTGTACCCGGACAGGTTCCCGCACGGGATGCCGGCCGGGGTCCGGTACTCCTCCGGGTCGCCGCCCAACTGGACGATCGGCCGCATGGCGATCTTCCGCCCGCGGTGGTCGCGGTACATCTTCACCCCCCACATGTTCCACCCGCGCTTGTAGGCCGCGAGGTAGTCGTCGGTGACGGGGATGAGTTTGCGGCTG
Organism: Gemmataceae bacterium; assembly: GCA_019747655.1. Classification (GTDB taxonomy): domain Bacteria; phylum Planctomycetota; class Planctomycetia; order Gemmatales; family Gemmataceae; genus Urbifossiella. The sequence goes on from JAIEQO010000084.1 coordinate 3,578, forward strand.
GCGGTCGTCCCGCTCGTGAGGGCGAACAGCCGGACCCCGCGGTCGGCCAGGAGGGCGTTCGTCTCCCCGTTGGCGACCCGCTCGATGTACGGGGCCACCGCCTCATACGGGGCGACCGGCACGTTCCGGCGGTAGTCGGCGACTGTTCGGACCTCGCCGAAGTGGTGGTCCCGGCCGAAGCCGGTGTCGGCCTGCTTGCGGAGGATGTGTTGGAGCAAGCCGGTCTGGACGGCCTCGGGGTGCTGGCAGGCGGCCTCGAACTGGCGCAGCTTCCGCCGGACCGGGTACGTCACCAGCCGCCCGAACCGGACCAGGAGGAACCGCTTGAGGGACATGCGACACCGCGCGTAAAACGGCCCACGGACGATGTCCGTGGGCTGGGGGCGCTCGGTCCGGAACCGTCAGCCGGCCGCCGGCTCCATCTCCCGGGCTGTAATCCCGGCCAGGTGCCGGTCGAGGAAGGCGGCCACCCGGGCGTGGTACTCGTCCCCGGCGGCGTGCAGGGCGGCGTTGTGCTTGGCCTTCGGCACCGCCCACCACTCCTTCGGCCCCCTCAGCCGGTCGAACAGGGCCCGCCCCATCTCCGGCTTGATGTACGTGTCGGCCTCGCCGTGGATCATCAGGACCGGCCGGCGGACCTTCCCGGCCGCCTTCTCCACGCTCGGGTAGTTCACCCCCCGGTTGCGGGCCACCTTCTTCACCCCGACCACCCCGACCAGCCCGTAGAACCACCCGGGGAGCACCCGCTGGAGGACCTTCCGGTCGCTGTAGATGCCGATCCACCGCCGCATGTACGGGACCATCGTGGTGTACGTCGCGTAGGCCCCGTCGGTGACCAGGCACCGGACCCCGGGCTCGGCCGCGGCCGCCACGAACGCCGTGCTCCCGCCCTTGCTCACCCCGAACACCCCGACCCCGGCCGGGTCGGCGTCCGGGCGGGACCGGAGGTACGCCAGGGCCGCCCGCATGTCGGCCACGTCCTTGTCCGTCACCCACTGGAGCGGCTCGTAGGCCGGGTCCTTGTCGCTGTCCCCCTGGCCCCGGGGCTCGTAGGAGAACACGTCGTACCCGGCGGCCACCAGCCCGTCGCAGTACCCCCGGCAGGCCCACCGGTCGGACCCGAACTCCAGCCCGAACAGGACGACCCCCTTGCGGGGGCCGGGGGCGGTGTGCGGCAGATAGCAGCCGCGGAGGGTCAGCCCGTCCGCGGCCGGGAAACAGACCGGCTCGGCGGCGTCCGTCGGCACCCCCCGGGGCACCACGAACAGCGGCTTCTCCTGGAAGATGCGGACCAAAAACCCCATGTACCGCCACCGCAGGTACAGGTACAGGGCGGACAGCCCCAGCCCGACCGCGACCGGCGGGACCGCCAGCACCGCCACCCCGACCCAGAACCAAAAGACCACCGCTCTCTCCGGGAGAAGGCAAAAGGGAGAAGGAAAAAGGTAAAAATACCCGGCGGGATCGACTCGGAAAGCCCTGGATTCGGTTTTTCCCTTCTGCCTTTTGACTTTTTCCTTCCGCCGCTAGGCGGTGAACCGGCTGACGGTCAGCGAGATGTTCTGCCCGCCGAACCCGAAGCTGTTGCTCAGCACGTGGTCGACGCGCTTCTCGCGGGCCGCGTTGGGGATGTAGTCCAGGTCGCACTCCGGGTCGGGCACCTGGTAGTTGATGGTCGGCGGCAGCACCCCCTTCCGCAGGGCCATCACCCCGACCACCAGCTCGACCACCCCGGCCGCGGCGATCAGGTGGCCGAGCATGCTCTTGCTGCTCGACACCGGGACCTTGTAGGCGTAGTCGCCGAACACCGCCTTGATGGCCGCCGTCTCGGCCGAGTCGTTCGCCTGGGTGCTGGTCCCGTGGGCGTTGATGTACCCGATGTCGGTCGGGTTCAGCCCGGCGTCCCGCAGCGCCTCGGCCATGCACCGCACCGCCCCCTTCCCGTCCGGGTGCGGGTCGGTCATCCGGTACGCATCGGCCGTTGACCCGTACCCGGTTACTTCAGCGTAAACCGTCGCCCCGCGCCTCTTCGCGTGCTCCAGTTCCTCCAGCACCACGATCCCGGCCCCCTCGCCGATCACGAACCCGTCCCGGGTCTTGTCGAACGGCCGGCTGGCGGTGGTCGGGCTGTCGTTCCGCTGCGACAGGGCCGTCAGCCGGTTGAACCCGGTGATCCCGAGCGGGTGGAGCATGCTGTGCGACCCGCCGGCGGCCATCACGTCGGCGTCCCCGGCCCGGATCAGCTCCAGGGCCTCGCCGACCGCCTGCGAGCTGGCCGCGCAGGCCGTCTGGCAGGCGACGTTCGGCCCCTCGAGGGCGTAGATGTGCCCGAGGTGGCCGACGGTCGTGTGCATCTCCAGCTCGGGCTCCCGCCGGCGGTCGAGGACCGGCAGGATGGCCCGGGTGAACGCCGCCGGGTCGACCTTGCCGTCCCCGCCGGTGGCGGCGGCGATGCTGTTGACCAGGGCCGGGAAGTCCTCGGCCCCCTCGCCCGACCCGAGGTAGACGCCCATCCGGCCGCGGTCGCCGCTGCTCGGGTCGAGCAGCCCGGCGTCCTCCAGGGCCTGCCGGGTCGCCCCGATGGCGAACTGGGTGTTCACCCCGCAGTAGGCGTACCGGCCGGGGTCCTTCAGGTACTTGGTCAGGTCGAAGTTCTTGACCTCGCTGGCGAAGGTTGTGGGCAGGGTGCGGGCGTCGAACCGGGTCATCGGGCCGACGGCCGTGCGGCCCTCGACCTGGCTCGTGAACAGGTCGGCGACCGTGTGCCCCAGCGGGGTCACGACGCCCATCCCGGTGATGACGACCCGACGACGCATGATGAGAGGTCCCGGGAGCACAAGTGGGGCCGATCCGCTGCACCGGCTAGTTCAGCCGACTTTCGCCACGATGGTGCGGCCTTCACGTCAGGTACGCCCGCTCCGCCGCCCGCTGGTAGGTCTGCTCCAGGTCGATCGTCACGGCCCGGTGAACGCTCAGCGGTAACGGCAAGGCGGGCAGAGGCTGGCCGACCTGGAGCGGACGCCGCCACAACGCCACCAGGCTGCCGATGTCGTCGCCGGCCGGCACCGGCTCGCCGGCACGGTACACGGCGGCGAACGGCGCCGGCAGCGGCGGCAGGTCGAGCCCCAGGCCGCCGGCGAGGGCGTCCGCGAACGAGAACCCCCGCGGCCGCGGCAGGACGTCGACCACCATCAGGTGGGCCCCCAGCCGGAGGTACCCGAGGTAGCGGTTGGTGTAGGTCTCCTTCGCGTCCGCCCGGTCCTTGTTCCGCGGGGAGATGACCTCGATGGCGGCGACGAGCTGGCCGTGGTAGTCGATGTGGACCGCCCGCTGCGGGTCGAGGCGGATCGTGGCACTCACCTCCAGGTCCGGCTCCAAGACGGCCGTGTCGGTCGCAGCCCCGCCGGCCGGCGGGGGCGGCCCCCACTGCCGGACGCTCACGTCCGGCCGGCCGTTGGCCGACCCGACCGTCAGGGCCGGGACGCCCCCGAGGAAGGCCTTATACCCTTCCGGGAGGCGGGGCTGGACCCACTCGATGAGGTACGTCAGCCAGAGCGGGTGGACGCTGTCCCATCCCCGGTCGTCGGTCCAGTCGTGCAGCGGCATGGCCCGACCCCCCTCTCTCGTGCCCGGCCTGCGGGTCCAGCCTGATCCACACCAGATGCCCGAGTAGTGCCTCAGTTTGGCCGTTTCGACCCTGACGGCACAAGTGGTTACGACCCATACTGAGGCACTACCGGCGCTGGGCCCTGAACAAGGGCCGGCGGGTCTTGTCGGGCGGATGGCCACCGGACTTTGCCCAGCCGCAGGACTACGTCGCGGGCGTCCGGGTTGGCCGCGCGATCCGGCGGGTCGAACCAGAGCAGGTGGCCGCACGACGGGCACGGGCCGTCGCGGGCCGGCCACGACGGGTCCAGCCGGCAGTCGTGACCGCACACCGGGCAGAGGCCCGGGTCGCCCTCCGGGGTTCTGGACGATACGACGCCCATCGGTGTCCTCTCCGATGCCGAACTGCCGCACCTACTCCGCGCCTGTTTCGGCGTGCCTTCGCTGCTTGCGGGCAACGCCCTCCTGATGTACCCGCCGGGCCTCGGATCGCCGGGCCCGCTCCCGCCGCCGACACTCGCGGCACCGCCGGGCGGTCGTGAACACGTCCCCCTTGGCCACCTCGTACCACCACTTCTGCTGCCCCGCCCGCCACACCTCGGCCTTACCACAGTCGACGCACTCGAACGGCTCGTCCGCGTAGAACCCGCGGGTCACGAAGTCCGGCTCGCCGTAGCTGTTGTGCGGGGCCAACGCCGCCCGGTTCACCGCCATGCCGAGGGCCGCCGCACGCTCCCCCGCCTCCCGCGCGGCCGACACCACCTCAGCAGCTTCCCTGGCGGCGCGAGCCTGCCGCTTGGCATCGAGTTCCGCCCGACGCTGCTTCCCACTCTTCACGCGCCCCGCTCCTCCGCCGAACGACCCAGCTCACCTAACCTCAACCTCGCTCCCACGCTCCGGGTGAGAGTGTCTTGCCCGACGCTCCGCGTCGTCCGGAGGGCCGCGGAGCGGCCGCCGAGCGTTCCCACGCGGAGCGTGGGAACGAGGAATACCAGTTCTACCCCCGACTCGAAACTACTCCTCCCACCGCCGCACCACCAGCGCCGCGCACTGGCCGAGGTCGGTGTACGACACCTTCACCGCGAACGGCTTCGTCACCCGCCGCGGCTCGCCGGTGTGGACCCGGATCGGGCAGCCCGGGTCGGGGTTGTCGTGGTTCAGCGTCCCCGGCAGCTCGCCGTGCTTCAGGGCGAGCAGGCTACACGCCAGCTCGATCACCCCGGAGGCCGCCCCGGCGTTCCCGAACCGGCTCAGCGGGGCGAATACCGGCACGTCCCGGCCGAACACCCCGGCGATGCCCCGGGCCTCGAACCGGTCCAGTTCCGGCACCCCGAGCCCGTGGGCGTTGACGTGGTCCACGTCCCCGGGTTGGACGCCGGCGTCGGCCAGGGCGGTGCGGATCACCCGCGCGAAGCCCTCGCCCTTCACCCCCCGGTCGAGCCCGGCCGCGTAGCCGACGACCTCGGCCAGGATGGTCGCGCCCCGCTTCCGGGCGTGGCCCAACTCCTCCAGCGGGAACGCTACTCCGGCCTCCCCGAGGCAGGTGCCCGAGGCGTCGCGGTCGAACGGCCGGACGGCCCGCGGGCCCAGCTCGTTCCGCCGGGTCAACGGGGCGAAGGCGTTGAACCGGGACAGGCTCAGCGGGTTGATCTTCGCCTCGCTGCCGCCGACGAGCATGACGTCCGCGGCCCCCCGGCGGAGGATGCGAAACGCCTCCCCGGCCGCCAGCACCCCGGCCGCGTCGTTCGGGATGATGGTGTTGCTCGGCCCCTGCATGTCGAACAGGATCGTGGCGTGGCAGGCCGGCATGTTCGGCAGGTACTTGAGCATCCACATCGGCGGGACCTCGGGGGCCCCCTCGCGGCCCCACCGGTCCATGTCCACCGGCTGCCGGGGGCCGACCGAGGCGAGCTTGCTGGCCCCGGCCAGGTCCGGCAGTTCGGTCGCCCCCATGACCGAGGCGAACTCGACCCCGATCCGCTCGGGGGCCACGTCCCCCTTCCCCAGCCCGGCGTCCTGCATCCCGAGCTGGGCCGCCGCTACCCCGACCTGGACGGTCCGGGCCATCGCGTTGAGCGACCGGCGGTACGACTTGTCGATGACGGTCTTGGCGACGAAGTCGGGGATCTCGCCGGCGATGTGACAGGGGAGGGCGGAGGCGTCGAAGGCGCGGATCGGGCCGACCCCGGACGTGCCGGTCCGGAGGGCCGCCCACAGGGCGGCCGGCGACGAGCCGATCGGGGAGAACACCCCGAGGCCGGTGACGACGGCCCGGCGGGGGGGGGAGGGCATGGGGGCACCCGTCCGTGTGACCGGGGCCGTCCGCCTGGCCCCGGGGTCCATCTTACGGGGTGTTACCCATCCGCGGGAGGCGACTTACGCCGGGGAAGCGGGCGAGGACCCGGCCGGTCGGCCGGGAAAGACCGGGAATGCCGGTCGGGTGGGGTGGCGGAAGACCCCACCCCCTAACCCCCTCCCCCGCAGGGAGAGGGGGAGGAAGCCAGGAGCCGGCCGTTCTCTCTGGTCCCCCCTCCCCCCGCGGGGGAGGGGGTTAGGGGGTGGGGTCCTCTTCCGCCTTCCTCCCCCTCCCCGCGGCGGGGAGGGGAAGAAAAGGGGAGGGGAGGGGACCGCGGGGTGGGGTCTTCTCGCACAACCGCTACGACTTGGCCACCGCCTCGGCCTGCCGGAGCAGTTGGGCCATCTCCCCGCCGAAGACGAACTTGGTGTCCGGCAGGTCGGGCGGGAGCTGGTCGGCGGACGGGTAGGCGAACAGGATGTCGGCCTCGGCGATCAGCTCGTCCCCGACCCGGGCCTCGCCGGCCACCCGGGCCCCGGTGTCGCCGAGGTCGACGGCCCGGGCGGTGTAGGTCAGCACCTCACCCGGGAACGCCTCCCGGTGGAAGCTGGCCGACATCTTGGCCAGGACGACGTTCTTCTCGTACTTGTTCGCCTGGCCGACCAGGATGCCGCCGGTCTGGGCCAGCCCCTCCAGGATCAGCGGGGCCGGCATGACCGGGAACCCGGGGAGGTGGTCGGCGAAGTGGTCCTCGGCGTGGCTGAGGCACTTGACCGCGGTGGCCGACCGGCCCGGCTCGAACGCGGTGAACCGGTCGATCCACATCCAGCGCATGACGATCCCGGCGACGAGAGTTCGGGAGGGCGAGTCACCCGCCCAGTTTCCGCTGGAGGTAGTTGACGATCAGGTCGACGGTGAACAGGTCTTCCATCTTCTCCAGCCGCGGGTCCTTCTTGAACTCGGTCAGGTCGGCGAACGGCATCCGCTCCTGGAGTTCGGCCAGCCCCTTCGGCGTCACCTTCCCGTCGGCCACGAAGTCGGCGTCGCCCTGGAAGATCGACTCGGGGAAGAGTTCCTCGCGGGGGATTTTCACCCCGAACTGCTTCTCCAGCCGGAAGACGATGTCGAGGAAGTCGATCGACTCGGCGTTCAGGTCGCCCTTGAGCCGGGAGGAGGGCGTGACCTCGTCCTCGTCGACGTTCAGGGCGTCCACCAGGGTGGTCCGGACCTTCCCGAAGATCTCGTCCTTCGTCGGCATGGAACTCCCTCCGGCCCGGCTAGGCGGTGACCGCCCCGAGGCTCAACCCGCCGTCCACGGTGATCACTTGGCCGGTGACGTAGGCCCCGGCCGGGCCGGCCAGGAAGACCACCACCCCGGCGATGTCCTCGGGCTTCCCCAGCCGCCGCAGGGGGACCAGCTTCTTCTGGATGAAGTCCCCGGCCTTGGCCCGGACGGCCTCGCTCATGTCCGTCTCGATGAACCCCGGGGCGACGGCGTTCACGGTGACGTTCCGGCTGCCCAGCTCGACCGCCAGGGCCCGGGTGAGGCTGTTCACCGCCCCCTTGCTGGCCGCGTAGTTGGCCTGCCCGGCGTTCACGTGGTCGGCGGCCACGCTGGAGACGTTGATGATCCTCCCCGACCGCTGCTTCAGGGCCATCGGCCCGGCCACCGCCCGGCAGAAGGCGAACGTCCCGGTCAGGTTGGTGTCGATCACCGTCTTCCAGTCGTCCTGGGACATCCGCACGAACAAGCCGTCGCGGATCACCCCGGCGTTGTTCACCAGGATATCGACCCGGCCCCAGTCCGCCAGCACGGCCTCGACCACCCGCTCGGC
>JAIEQO010000363.1 GCA_019747655.1 Gemmataceae bacterium
GGTAAACCCGCGGCCGGGTGGTCCACAGCCCCAGCCCGGTCCGGTCGGCGGTGGCGTGGGCGGCGGCCGGGTCGGCGGCGGCCGCCAGCTCGGCCCGCAGCTTCGCCCCGATCAGCCGGGCGTGGTCGCAGAAGGCCAGCCGGCCGAACGCCCGGACGCCCTGCGTCCGCGGCACCCGCGGGAGCTTGTACAGGAGCTGCGGGTCGAGCCACCCCTCGATCAGGCTCGACCCGCTCAGCCGCGGCTTGAGGTAGTGCCCGGCCCGGTTCAGCGGGGTCGCCACCACCCCGCCCGGGTCGAGCTTGTCCAGGGCGTCCGGGTCGGTGTCGACGGCCAGCGTCCGCACGGCCGGGGTGTTCCCGGCCCCGCCGAACCGGGACGCGACCTCGGCCCGGAGCCGGCGGACGACCGCCACCCCGAGCCCACCGAGCCCGACCACCAGGGCCGGCCGGACCGCCCCGGTCCCGGTCTCCTCGGTCGGCGGGTGGGCCAGGGCGAACGGCGGGGCGGTCTCGACCTCCGGGGCGGCCGGGGGCGGCGTCTCCCGCGAGTTCTGCGTCCGCAGGGCCGGGTACGTCACCACCCCCGACCCGACCGGCCGGTCCCCGCTGGCCGGCCCGGCCGGCATGGGGCGGACGCCCGAGAACGGGGCCGGCGTGTTCCCCCGAAGGGCCTGGACGAAGGCGGTGACGGTCGGCCAGCGGTCGGCCGGGTCCTTGGCCAGGGCCCGGGCCAGCGCCTTCCGGTCGCCGGCCGGGGACGGCTGGAGGTCCGGCGGCAGTTGCAGGTGCTGGTTCAGGAGCTGGGCCATGCTGGCCCCGTCGAACGGCCGCCGGCCGGTCAACAGCTCCTGGTACACGCACGCCAGGCTGTACTGGTCGCAGAACTTGGTGACGACCCCGTCGAAGGTTTCGGGGGCGGCGTAAACCGGGGTGATCCCGCCGGTCACGGTTGCGACCATCCCCTGCAAGTCTTTGACCTGGCCGAAGTCGGCCACCTTGACGTGGGTGTGCAGGAGGAACAGGTTCTGGGGCTTGATGTCCAGGTGCTGGAGGCTGTGCCGGTCGTTCATCAGGTCGAGGACCTCGGCGACCTCGGCCATGTACCCGAGCAATTCGTCCCGCGGGATGCCCTGCTGGCCGGCCGCGCGGCACTCCTTGAACCGGTCCCAGAGGTTGCGGTCGGCCAGCTCCATGACGATGAGCAGCCGGCCCTCGACGACGTCGATCCGGTCGAGCGACAGGAGGTACGGGTGGCGGACCTGCTTGACCCGGTTGAGGGCCTTGAGTTCCTGCTCGGCGAACCGGGTGAGGTCGCGGTCGGGGCTGCGGAGGTCGCCGAAGATGACCTTGACGGCCTTCTGGATGCCGCCCGGGGCCTCGGCCTTCCAGACCTCCCCGAACCCGCCCGAGCCGAGCCGGCTGAGGAGCCTGTACCCGGGGATCGGCTCGGCCTGGGCGTCGATGCGGACGGACATCGGGCGGGCGCTCCCGGTACGGGCGCGTGCGTGGCGGGCGGGGGGCGTGGGCCCCCCGGGCCGGCGTAGGGGCGGTCGCCCGAAGTGTAGAACAGGATCGGGCCGGGGAGGTGGGCGGCCGGGTCGGTCAGGGGATGTCGGCCGTCTCGCCGCCGGCGCGGGTGGCCAGGGCCGGCAGTACGCCGTTCGCCGAGTACGGCAGGAACCGGACCGAGCCGTCGACGAACAGGAAGTTGCCGCCGCCGGGGTGGAACGACCAGAAATGGTAACTGTCGCATGGGTTCTCGATCCGGCCCGGACCGAAGTAATACCGGCCGCGACACCGGCCGGAGCCCGTCGCTTCTCCTTGTACAGCCAGCGCGCTCGCGTACATGTATCCGGTCGAGTACGGAAGCGTGCTGTCGGGCAGGTAGAGGGAGTACCAGTTCCCGGCCAGCGCCCGGCCCGGCGGGGGCCGCTCCCCGATTAGGAGTGTTTGGCTCGTCCCGTCGGTCACGTCGGTCATCCGGACCTTCCGCAGGTAGTCCATCGCGGCCGGGTTGTCCCTCGGTGCGATCACGCCCTGGTACGAGCCGTATGCGGCGGTGTACCCGAGGTCGTCGGTGATGGGCGCGGTCAGCCGTCCATCGGCCGGGCAGGTGTAGACGGGGACGACGGTGGTGAGGCCGACGTGGGGCGGATTCTCGTACCCGCTGGACGTGGCGTAGGCGGGCTGGATCGTCCGCCACAAGGCATCCTGCTCGATGTACGGCAGCAGCACGTTGGTCCACGGCACGTAGGCCCGCCGCCGGGACGGGGGATACCGCCAGACGAAGGCGCTGGGCTGCGGCAGCGCCCCCTGGGCGTCGTGGTGCATCGTCGCCGCGAGCCCGATCTGCCGCATCCGGTTGGCGCAGCTCACCCGGGCGGCGGCGGCCCGGGCGGACTGGACGGCGTTCATCAAGAGGCCGACCAGCACGCCCGTGATCCCGATGACGACGAGAACCTCGATGAGGCTGACGGCGGGCCGTGGCCGGCGATCGGCGGTCATCGCCCACCTCACGGGTGATAGACTGGGACCTCGACCGTGGCGGCGTCAGCCGTTGCCTTGACCTTCAGGCGGATTACCGACCGTCGCGGCGGGGGCTGTGTTTCCGCCCCCGTAGAGGCCCCCGGACATTTGACCCGGAGGACCACCGCGCCCGAGTCGGACGCAGTGACCTCGGCGGTTAGCCCGTCCGGAACGTGTTCGAGCGTGGCGGTGACCGGACCGCCTTGTCGTGCCGAGAGGCGGACGGTCCCCTCATGCGCGGATTTACCGTCGACAACTCGTGGCAGGTACAGGACGGACGGTAGGACCGTTACGGGGCCGACGAACTCGCCAGAGAGCGGCAGCCGGCAGGTTGACGGGGTCGGGCCGCCCAACTCGACCACCAGTTCCCCGCTGATGTCCCCCGTGCGGTCCGACCGGGCCGTCACCTCGACCCGGCCGATGGCCCGGCCGGCATAGGGGTGGTCGCTCGGCGGCGCGGTCGGGTCCGGGGGCAGGACGCGGACGGCGAACCGATCCGGGTTCGTGGTGAAGGCGTTGGTGATCGTCCGCCCGGCAACCCCGCAGTCGTAGACGCTGGCCTGCCGGACGACCGGTTCGCCCACCGGCACCGGGCCGAAGACGAGGGCGGCCGGGTCGGTGTGGTGATCGGCGGTGACGCACGGGACCGTCACCACCACGCGGGCTTGGGGGTGTGCGGGGTCGTTCGTGGCGAACTGGACGTGAACCGTTTGGGGCGTCCCGGGGGTCGCCACGACCGCAACCCGAACGGCGAGGTCGACGCCGTCGGCCGGGGCGATCCGCACCCGCTCGACCCGGTGCCACTGCCCGCCGGTGTGAACTTCTACGCCCGAGCACGAACAACTCGTGTTGAACGAATCGAGGACGAGGGTCTGCTCCCCACGATTCTCGACCCGGAACGTCCCGACCGTGGTTTCGCCGCGCTTCTGCGGCCCGAGGTCGAGCGCCGTCGGGTAGTCGGCCGTCGGCGGGGTCGGAGGCTTCGGCGGCCGGGTCTGCCACCATGCGGTCGCGCCGGTGGTCGCGGTAACGACCACGAGTGCCAGTGCCACGCGGTACTTAGTCATGGCAGCGGGACCCCGTAGGAAGGCTGTCAACCCGTTTCGGCCCCGGCCCTCCACCTCCGCACGCCCCAGATTACGCCGGCGGTGGCGAGCGCAACTACCGAGGCGAAGATAACCCAGTGATACGACGGGCGGGGCTCCGCCTCGGTCTGCGTGTGGAACTCGGCCACGGACTCGGCGGGGGCCTCAACGCGGATCGGATGGAACGTCTTCGCCGGTCCGGTCCGCTTCCAGTTGGAATCGACCGGGTAGCGGAGGTGCTCAATCCGGTCAATCAAGTCGGTCCCGGACGGGATGACCGGGAGTGCAAGCTGGCCCTCCGGCAGGGGCGCGTTGACAACAACGTCGGAGAAGGTCGCAGTCCACTCCTGCTCAATGGCATCGCCCTTGTAGGTGCGCATCCGCGTTGCAGTAGGCAAAAAGATACCAGAACCGAAATCCTGGTAACCGAGGACTTCGGCCTCGGACCGCTCCCGCGAACTAGAGAAACTGATAAAGTGTTTAGCAATAGAATAATTGTGGCCGGAATCGAATTCGTACCTTCGCTCCTGTACGGTGTCGCCCACACCAATTGGTACGATCACCGTTACGACCTCCCGATTGTCACGCCGGGTCGAAGACGCACGAACCGGCCCGCTCGCTGTTCGGATGTACTGCTCAAACGGCAAAGACTGCTGGTCTAGACCGACGTGGGAGAACATCAGCCGCTGCCAGATGTCCGTCAAGCCCAGGGTTTGTGAACCCGACTGCCGGGACGCCAAATACCTTGCTTGTTTGCCAGGGGATAGAGTTTTACTGACGTGCCGCGTTTCACCGTTCTTCGTTTGCGCCACAGACATTGACCCGTCATCTCGCTCGATGCGTAGCACTGCCACGTCGCCCGACCGGAGGTATACGCCGGCCCCCATAATCGTCCGATCTGGGACCTGCTTCTCGAGCTTGTAACTCAACTTCAAGGTGCGGATCGACTCACGGGCCGCCCGATGAGCGGCGAGAACACGATCGAGGAGGACATCTGAGCTGTCGTCGGCCGACGCCTGGTGGCCGGCTGCCGCGCATATCACGACAGCGACCATCGCGAAAGGAGCAACGGCTCGCGTCCAAAAGTACATATGCCACACAGCTATTGTCGTAAAAACTTGACCGATAAGTTATGTGATAATTCTCAAATATGATTAGGCGCGCACTCGTTATGTTTCCTAATTGCACTTATTGTATTCGCTGGTACAGGCTCTTAACTGGTCGATAGTACACGCACCGTGGCAGTTGGCCACTCCGTTGACCATGCCGTTGTCCACACAGGTGTTCCCCATCGTTCCCCCGATACACTTGTCGAAATCCGGGTCGGCGATCCCGCCCGTGCAGTTCCCACAGGTGCCGCCGACGACGACGTGGATGTCGAAGCAGGTGATCAAGACGCAGTCGGCGTCGAAGTGCGGCAGGTCGCCCGACGGGATCGGGATACCGCCTGAATAGGCCTTGACCACGGGGACGAGCGAGTTCCCCGCCGTAACCCCCAAGACGATTAACCCGACCCACACCACGGATTCCCGGACCCACCGACTGGCCATGACATGACCTCCCGAAGGTGCCGAGTCAGTCACTTGGGCGTGCCGCACTTGGCGCGGCAGAGAATAGTGTGTGTCCCCGACTCCGGTTCGACTCGCCCGATCACCCGCTCGGATTGCAGCCCGGGTGGGTGTGTCGGGGACAACCCAGAAGTTAATCCGTACGACCACCCGTCCGCAAGTCCTCGGAAAATACTCTCATCCTACACTCATTGCCGTGTGTAGCCGGCCGGTCCGCCACCTCCCGCCCCCGGCCCGACCCGATCCCCCGGGTCACGGCTTCACGACCGTCCCGTCCTTCCGCCGGACGTTCCCCCACCGGTAGTCGAACGGCGGGTCGTCGCTGATCGGGAACTTGGCCGCCAGCTTCTCGTCCAGGTCGATCCCCAGCCCCGGCTTGTCGTTCGCCCACAAGTACCCGTCCTTCAGCTCCGGGCAGCCGGGGAACACGTCCCGCTCGGCCTGGTTAAACACCCGCCCCTCCTGGATGCCGAAGTTCGGCACCGCCAGGTCGAGGTGGACGTTGGCCGCGTGCCCGACCGGGGACACGTCCCCCGGCCCGTGCCAGGCCGTCCGCACCCCGAAGAACTCGCACAGGGCGGCCACCTTGCGGGCCATCGTCAGCCCGCCGACCTGCGAGATGTGGATGCGGATGAAGTCGATCAGCCGGTTGCTGACCAGGCCGACCCACTCGTTCGGGTTGTTGAACAGCTCGCCCATGGCGATCGGGGTGCTGGTCTGCGGGCGGAGCTTCTCGAAGTAGCCGATGTCCTCCGGGCTGAACGGGTCCTCCAGGAAGAACAGCTTGAACGGCTCCAGGTCCTTGCAGAGCTGGATGGCCAGGATCGGCGGGACGCGCTCGTGGACGTCGTGGAGCAGCTCGACCTCGTCGCCGAGCTGCTTGCGGAGGTGCTCGAACAGCTTGGGCAGCGTCCGGACGTAGGCCCGCGGCTCCCACGTCTGCGGGCGGGCGTTGGCCCCCTCGCCGGTGTTCTCCTTCGGGACCCCGCCGGCCCCGTAGGTGGACTGCCCCGGCACCCCGACCTGCACCCGGACGTACCGCTGGCCGCCCTCGATCAGCTTCCGGGCGGCCGCCTCGACCTCGGCGAACGTCATCCCGGTGGCGTGCCGGTACGTGTCGACGGCCTTGCGGCACTTGCCGCCGAAGAGCTGGTAGACGGGCATGTTGGCCCGCTTGCCGAGGATGTCCCACAGGGCCATGTCGACGCCGCTGATGGCGTTCCCCAGGACCGGCCCGTTCCGCCAGTACGAGCTGACGAAGTTCGACTGCCACAGGTCCTCGATGGCCGCCGGGTCCTTGCCCAGCAGGAACGGCTTGAGGTACTTGTCCACGGCCGTCTCGACGGCCCGGGCCCGCTGGGTGAAGGTGGCACAGCCGAGGCCGTACAGCCCCGGCTCGCTGGTCACCACCTTGACGACGACGAGGCGGATGTTGGCCGGGGCGGTGAGGATCGTTTTGACGTCGGTGATCTTCAGGGGGCCGTTGCCGGCCGGCCGTGGTCGGACCCGGGCATGGGCGGGGCCGGGGGCGGTGAGCCACGGCAGGGCGGCGGAGGCGGTGGCGGTGCGGGCGAACCAGGCGCGGCGGTTCATGGCAGACTCGGTGGGAGTGGGGGGCCGCCGCTGAGCGTACCCGAGTTGCGGCCGCTGTCCAGCAAAACCCGGGGTGGCATGGGTACGAATGCCGGTGCCACCAAGCCGGTGAGAAATCCCCGGCTACTGGCCTGGACATTTTTTGTACACAGGTATACTATAAGGGTGGGTTGGTGTCTGGGGGCGATCCGATGTGTCACCGCGACAACACGAGCCGCCGGCCGAGGACGACCCCAGCTCGTGCGGCCGTCGGCCCGACCGTGACCGGATACGGCAACGGCGGGGACGGCCGTAAGTCGAAATTGGGTGTCGGGTTGGGCGGCGGTCCGTTGCCGCCCGGCCGCGGCGAAATCGCCCGAAACCGCTATGAATCCCAGCGGTTCGTGGGTGGTGCAAAAACGCAGGGGGGAGGGGGTCAGGGACTCCCGTCCCGGACGGCCGGCGGCGGGGTCTCCCACGACAGGGCCGCCACCGCCACCACCGCGCAGGCGATCCCGGCCCAGGCCCGGGAGCCGACCTCCTCGCCGAAGAGCAGGACCGCCAGCGGGACGCTGACCAGCGGGTACAACCCGGCCAGGGGGGTGATGACGGCCGCCTTCCCGCCGCTCCCGTAGGCCACCACCACCGCGAAGTTGCCGAACGCCAGGAAGAACCCGAGGGCCGCCACCAGCACCCAGGTCCGCGGCGACACGTCCTCCGGCCACGGCTCGACGGCCAACAGCCCGACGTTCACCACCAGGAACCCGAGCAAGACCAGGAGGGCGGCCAGCTCGCCGGACAGGTCGGCGGTGGCCACCTTCGACAGGAACCCGGCCAGGCCCCACAGGGCCATCGGCAGGAAGGCGTAGGCCAGCCACCCGGGGGCCAGCCCGCCCTCCTCGGTGACGTTGAACAGGTAGATGGCCACCAGGGAGAGGGCGAGGCCGGCGGCCTGGATGACGTTCACCCGCTCCCGCAGGAACACCCCGGCCAGGGCGATCGTGACGACCGGGTAGAGGGCGGTCAGGGGGACGACGGCGGCGGCCGTCCCGCCCCGGGCGAGCAGGTCGAAGTACGGCAGGTTCCCGAGGCAACTGACCATCCCGGCGGCCAGGGCCACGGCGATCCCTCGGCGACCGCCCGGGCGGACGGTCAGGTTCTTCGAGAACCCCAGGGCGACGAGAACGGGCAACAGGCCGATGGTGGTCAGGCCCTGGGTCTGGGCCGGGGTGAGGGCCTCGCCGAGCAGCTTGCCGAGGACGGCCCAGGCGCCCCAGCAGGCGACCGCGGCGGCGGTCCAGAGCAGCCAGCGGGGCATCGGCGGGCCTCCGGCCGGGGAGGGGGGTTGCGGACGACGCGGATGCGATCAGAATAGGGGCTTTGGGACGACGGAGGCCGGAGCCATGCCGACGAGTCTAGCCGGGCGTCTGGGGGTGGCGGTGCTGGCGGCCGCCGGGCTGGTCGCCACCCCGGCGGCCGAGCCGCTGCCGCCGCGGGCGCTGCCGGCCCCGCAGAGCCGGGAGTTCACGGGGCTGAAGTGGACCGGCCCGCCGGCCAAGTACCCGGGCACCGCGTCCGACATGCACTGGTGGACGTGGGCGGCCGACGGCAGCGTCTACCTGGTCGACGACGACGGCAAGAACTTCGGCGGCCCGTGGTCGTTCTCCCACTTCCTGAAAGTCACCGGGACCCCGCCGGACCACAAGGTCGAGGAGCTGTCGCGGTTCGACGGGCTCGGCCTGAAGGACGGGGTCACGCCCGGCAAGGACTACACGCCCGCGGTGAAGGCGAAGGGGTTCAGCCGGTACGTCGGCAGCCCGGTGGCGGTCGGGAAGCGAGTCTACGCCACGGTGTACGACTACGACTGGTCGGCCAAGGACATCAACGAGGGCGTCCTCGACTCGCTCTCGGCCCACGGCGGGGTAGTCGGTCTCTTGTACTCCGACGACGAGGGCAAGACCTGGCAGAACGCCCCGCCGAAGGACTCCCGGAACTACTTCCTGGGGCCGCGGTTCGCGGCGCTCCAGTTCCTGAACTTCGGCCCCGGCTACACCGGCGTCCCGGATCACCTGGCCGGGTACGTCTACGCCGTCTCGAACGACGACAACTGGGAGAGCGGCAACGGCGTGTTCCTGGCCCGGGCGGCCAAAGACAAGCTCCTGGACCGCTCGGCCTGGGAGTTCTTCGGCGGCTTCCGCCCGGGCGACGGGGCCGACCGGCCGGCGTGGGTGGCAAAGGAGGAGGACGCCCGGCCGATCCTGTCCGACCCGGGCTACTGCGGGCACGCCAGCATCACCTTGAACCCGGCTCTCGGCCGCTACCTGCTGCTGGTGTTCAGCGACATCGTCCCGCACCGGCGGGACGCCGACCCGAAGCGTGGGCCGCTCGGCTGGGACCGGCAGACCGAGTTGCAGGTGTACGACGGGCCGCAGCCGTGGGGGCCGTGGGGATTGGTCTACAACGAACGCCCGTGGGGCGGCCCGGACCACACCCCGTACCTGCCGCACGTCCCGACCCCGTGGCTGGCCACGGACGGCCGGTCCGGGTGGCTCCTCTTCTCCGGCGACTACGCCCGCAAGGGGAACGAGTGGTACGGGCTGATGGTCCAACCGTTCAAGCTGACCAAGTGATTTCGGCCGTTGCCCCGACCAGGCGGGCCGGGTAGGTTGCCGGGGTCGTTCGCTCGCGGAGGTTTCCTGATGCCGACGTCGATCCTGGACCGGGTCAAGCGGGGCGTCGTGGTGTGCGACGGCGGCTACCTGCTGGAGCTGGAGCGGCGGGGGTACGTCGACAGCGGGTCCGACCGGGAGAAGGTCGGGACCGGCAAGGGGAGCGGCCAGTTCACCCCGGAGGTGGCCGTCGAGAACCCGGACGCCCTCCGCGGGCTGCACCGCGAGTTCCTCCTCGCCGGGGCCCAGGTGCTCCAGGCGTTGACCTTCTTCGGCACCCGGGAGAAGCTCGGCCGGGCCGGGTTCGGCGAGCAGACCGAGGCCATCAACGCGGCCGCCGTCCGGATCGCCAAGGAGGTCGCCGGGGACGCCGCCCTCGTGGCCGGCAGCGTCTCCCGGACGCAGCTCTTCGAGCGGGAGGGGCCGGGCAGCGCCGGCCACGTCCGCGACCTGCTGAGCGAGCAAATCCAACTGCTCAAGGCGGCCGGGGTCGACTTCCTCATCCTGGAAACGTTCTTCCACCTCGCCGAGATGCGGATCGGGCTGGAGTGTGCCGCGATCAGCGGCCTGCCGGTGATCGCCTTCATGAGCTTCCGGCCGACGGTCGATGCCTGTTCCGACGGGCATTCGCCGGCCGAGTGCGCGAAGGCGATGGCCGACGGCGGGGCGGCCCTGGTCGGGGCCAACTGTGAACAGGAGCCGGCCCGGATGTTGCCGCTCCTGCGGGCCATGCGGGCGGCCGTGAAGGACCCGGTCGGGGTCGCCGCCCAGCCGGCCGCGTTCCGGACGACCGACCAGACCCCGTGCTTCACCAAGCTACCGCAGTTCCCCGACGACATGGAAACGATCCAGGTGTCGCGGCGGGAGTTCCGCGAGTTCGGCCGGCAGGCGAAGCAAGAGGGAGTCGGCTTCGTCGGCGGCTGCTGCGGCTGCAACGCGGTCTACATCCGGGCTCTGGCCCGGGGTGTGGCCGAGCGATGAACGTCACCGTCTACCCCACCGCCGAGGCCGCCAGCCGAGCGGCCGCCGACGCGCTCCTCGGCTGGCTGGCGACCGCCCGGACACTGGTGGTCGCCGGCGGCAACTCGCCCCGCGAGTTGTACCGGCTCGTCGCCGACCGCCGGCCGGCCGTGGGCCACCTCCACGTCTTCACACTGGACGAGTACCTCGGCGTGCCGGTCGAACACTCCGGCACCTGTGCCAACCTGCTCCGGCGGGAGGTGGCCGCCGCCTGGGGCGTGCCCGCCGACCGGTTCCACTGGTTGACCAGCCAGGCCGAAGGTGCCGAAGTCGCCATCGCCGAACACGAGCGGAAGCTGGCCGGCCTCGGCGGCATCGACGCGGTCGTCCTCGGGCTCGGCAAGAACGGCCACCTCGGGTTCAACGAGCCGGGCAGCCCGCCGGACGCGGCCGGCCGGGTGCTGCCGCTCACCCCCACCTCGGTCGCGGCCAACGCCGAGTGGTTCGGCGGGCAGTACGCCCCGGACCGGGGCGTCACCCTCGGGCTCGGCACCCTCCTGGCCGCCCGGCGGGTCCTACTCGTCGCCTTCGGCCCGGCCAAGGCCGACGCCGTCTACCACACCGTCGTCACGGCCCCCTCCGAAGCTTGTCCCGGGTCGTGGCTGCAACGCCACCCGGACGCCCACCTGTTTCTCGACGCCGCGGCCGCGGCCCGACTCCCCGCGACCGCATACCGCCGGGCGGAGTAGCCACCCATGTCCGCGGGCGACGCCTGGGCCGTCGGGCTGGACGTGGGCGGGACCAAGATCGCCGGCGGGCTGGTCCGGTTCCCGGCCGGCGATGTCGTTGCCCGCCGCCGGGTGCCGACCCACGCCGGCCGAAGTCCCGACGCGGTGCTGGCCGACGCCGTCGGGCTGGCCGCGGAGCTGGCCGCCGGGGTGCCGG
>JAIEQO010001069.1 GCA_019747655.1 Gemmataceae bacterium
AACTCCGGAGCCCCGGAGGGGCGACCGCCGGTACCCAGGGGTGCAAACCCCTGGCATCCTTTGCCGTCCCCGACGCGGTCTGAAGTCTCCGAAAGGTCCCCCATGCCCGCCATCGTCCGGATCGAGAACCTGGTCAAGAACTACTACATGGGGACGGTGACGGTCTACGTCCTCAAGAACCTGAACCTGTCGTTCGACGAGGGCGACTTCGTCGCCCTGATGGGCCCGTCCGGGTCCGGCAAGTCGACCCTCCTGAACGTCCTCGGGTGCCTCGACCGGCCGACCAGCGGGAGCTACTTCCTGGGCGACGTGGACGTGGCCGGGATGACCGACGACCAGCTCTCCGAGGTGCGGAGTACCTACCTCGGGTTCATCTTCCAGTCGTACAACCTGCTCCCCCAGTACACGGTGGTCGAGAACGTCGAGCTGCCGCTGTTGTACCAGGGGGTGAAGCTGGACGAGGAGACGAAGGCCCGGTGCGTCGGGCTGGCCGAGCTGGTCGGCCTCGGCGACCGGCTGGACCACCGCCCGCTGCAACTGTCCGGCGGCCAGCAGCAGCGGGTGGCCATCGCCCGCAGCCTGGTCAACGACCCGCACCTGATCCTCGGGGACGAGCCGACCGGGAACCTGGACTCGAAGACGAGCGTGGAGATCATGCAGATGCTCCGGGAGCTGAACCGGGGCGGCAAGACGATCATCATGGTGACCCACGAGAACGACATCGCGGCGTGGGCCCGGCGGGTGGTCCGGTTGCGGGACGGGCGGGTCGAGTCGGACACCCGCAACGACACCCGGCTGAGCGTCGAAATGGGCCACTGAAAACCGGCGGGCGTTGCCACCCGGGCGACGGCCAGCCCGGGCTGCTGCCGCCCCGAAGGGGCGTCCGGGAATAGCCCGGGGTGACAACCCCGGGTGGCCGCTCCGGGATGCACCCAATCGGGTTCCCGGGGCTGGCGCCCCGGGCTATTCCCGGACGCCCCTTCGGGGCGACACCACCACACCCCGCACCCCGGCCCACTCACCCGCCATGTACGACCTCGCCGAGTTCCTGGACCGCCGGCCGAAGCTCATGTGGCTGATCGCCGTCGGGCTGGTGGCGGTCTTGGCGGCCGCCTACCGGGCCTACCGAGGGACCGACCAGGGGGCGTCGGCCAAGCTCCGGCGGGCCATCAGCCTGGCCGTCAAGAGCCTGTGGCTGCACAAGCTGCGGTCGTTCCTGTCGGTCCTGGGGATCATCATCGGGACGTGCTCGGTCATCTCCCTGATGGCGTTCGGGGAGGGGTCGATGCAGGACGCCCTGGCCGACATCAAGCGGCAGGGGGCGACGAACATCATCGTCCGGTCGGTCAAGCCGCCGGACGACTCGGCCACCGGCGGCCGGTCGTTCGTGACCACCTACGGGCTGACCCAGAAGGACCTGGGGAAGTTCGCCACCCTGGGGGACGCGATCGGCCGGACGGTGGCCATGCGGGTCTTCCCGAGCGAGGCGCGCTTTCTGGAGCGGCTGGTCCCGAACACCCGGGTGGTGGCCACCGTCCCGGGGTACGCGGAGGTGAACAAGCTGGAGATGGCCGGCGGCCGGTTCCTGGACGAGTCGGACGACCGGGAGATGAAGAACGTCTGCGTCCTCGGGTCGGAGGCGGCGGACAAGCTGTTCCCGTTCGAGGAGCCGATCGGCCAGTCGGTCAACCTGCGGAGCCACTTCTTCGTGGTGGTCGGGGTGTGCCGGGAGCGGATGCCGACCGGCGGGTCGGGCGGGAGCCAGGCGGCCGAGGACTTCAACCGGGACATCTACATCCCGTTCCAGACCAGCCGGAAGCGGTTCGGGGACATCATCTTCACCCGGTCCAGCGGCAGCCGGTCGGCCGAGCGGGTGGACATCAGCCAGGTGACGCTGACGGTCGACGCCGAGGTGGACAACCCGGCCGGGCGGTCGAAGGTCCAGGCGGTCGGGGACGAGATCAAGCGGCTCTTGGAGAAGGATCACTTCAAGAAGGACTACGCGGTGACGATCCCGCTGGACCGGCTGGAGGAGGCCGAGCGGTCGCAGAACCGGTTCACCAACCTGCTGGTGCTGATCGCCTCGATCTCCCTGGTGGTCGGCGGGATCGGGATCATGAACATCATGCTGGCGACGGTGACGGAGCGGACCCGGGAGATCGGCATCCGCCGGGCCCTCGGGGCCAAGCGGCGGGACATCGTCACCCAGTTCCTTGTCGAGGCGGTGGTGCAGACGACGCTCGGCGGGCTGTGCGGGGTGGTGTTGGGGCTGGGGATGGTGTTCGCGGTGCCGGCGGCGTGGAAGCTGATCGCCAACGAGGTGCTGCCGGCGGTAATCCACGTGCCGAGCATCTTCCTGTCGGTCGGGGTGTCGATCCTGGTCGGGGTGTTGTTCGGGCTGTACCCGGCCTGGCGGGCGGCCCGGCTCGACCCGATCGAGGCCCTGCGGCACGACTAGGTTTCACAGACCCCACCCCCCGGCCCCCTCCCCCGCGAGGGGAGGGGGAGGAAGACGAAGCCAGCGGCCTTCTTTCCCCCTCCCCTCGCGGGGGGTGGTCACGTCATGACCGCCACTGGCTGAAATCTGCTCGCGTCGGCGGCGTCGGTCTGGTACAACCGATCCCGGACCCCCGTTTCGCTGCCGCGGAGAGGACCCCGCCGTGTCGCACCGTTCCCGCTGGCTCACCCTGGCCGTCGTCGCCGCGGCCGTGCTCGTCGCCCGCCCGCTCTGGGCCGACGACCCCGACACCCCGAAGGACAAGGACGCGAAGGCCGGGAAGAAGGCCGACGCCGGCCCGAAGCCGCCGACCGCCAAGGCCGAGGCCGGTCCGCTGACCGCCGCCGTCACCCTCAAGGGCGTCGTCGAGGCCGAGTCGGCGGCCGAGGTCCAGGTCCGGCCGAAGGCCTGGATGGGGCCGCTGCTGGTCAAGAAGGCCGTCCCCCACGGGGCGGCGGTCAAGGCCGGGGACGTGGTCGTCGAGTTCGACGCCGAGAAGCTCGAGCAGGCGGTCAAGGACGCCCGCCAGGAGCGGGAGCTGGCCGACCTGTCGATCAAGATGGCCGAGCTGGAGCTGCCGATCCTCCAGAAGCAGTCGCCGCTCGACCTGGCCGCGGCCGAGCGGGAGGCGAAGAACGCCGCCGACGACCTGGACAAGTTCCTGAAGGTGGACAAGCCGCTGTCGGTCGAGGCCGCCGGGTTCGCCCTGAAGTCGTCCGAGTTCTACCTGGAGTCGGCCAAGGACGAGCTGAAGCAGTTGGAGAAGATGTACAAGGACAAGGACCTGACCGAAGAGACCGAGACGATGATCCTGAAGCGGTACAAGCAGTCGGTCGAGCAGGCCGAGTTCTCGCTGAAACAGTCCCGGAACCGGACCAAGCAGACGCTGGAGGTGGACCTGCCGCGGCGGGAGCAGGCGACCAAGGACGCGGCCACTAAGGCCGACATCTCGCTGGCCAAGGCGAAGGAGTCGATCCCCCTGGCCCTGCGACAGAAGGCCCTCGGGCTGGAGAAGGCGAAGTACGAGCAGGCCAAGGCGAGGGAGCGGCTGGCCGACCTGGAGAAGGACCTGGCGGCGATGACCGTCAAGGCCCCGGCCGACGGGATGGCGTACCACGGGAAGTACGCCCGCGGCCAGTGGAGCACCCCGGGCGGCCCGGCCGGGCTGGCCGCCGGGGCGATGGTCCAGCCGAACGACGTGTTCCTGACGGTGGTGGACCCGGGCAAGGTGGCCGTCCGGGCCGACGCCGACGAGAAGGAGCGGGCCCGGCTGAAGGCCGGGCAGGCGGCCAGGTACAGCCCGACCGCCGACCCGGACGGGAAGCTGGCCGGGGAGGTGGCGGCGGTCGGGGCGGCCCCGCTCGGCGGCCGGTTCGAGGTCCGGGTCAAGCTGGACGGGAAGGCCGACGGGCTGGTCCCGGGGACGACCGGGTCGGTCCGGGTGGTGACCGCCAAGAAGGAGTCGGCCGTCACCGTCCCGGCCGCGGTCGTGTTCTCGGACGACGACGGGGACGGGAAGTACGTCTACCTGCCGGCGGCCGACGGGGCGAAGCCGAAGAAGAAGCCGGTGACGGTCGGGCTGACGGCCGGGGACAAGGTGGAGATCACCGACGGGTTGGCCGCCGGCGACGAGGTGCTGACGGCCAAGCCGTGAGCCGGGCCCCGTAGGGTGGGTCGAGCGGACCGTCCGCGGTCCGCGCCCGGACCCACCATCACCCCCGTGGGACATCGCGGGCCGAGGGCCCGCTCGTCCCACCCTACACAAGCCGCACCCCCGGAGCCCGTCCATGACCGCGACCCTCGTACTCGGGCTGACCCTGGCCGCGTTCCCGGCCCCGCAGGCCCCGAAGACGCCGGACTACAAGCCGAAGCCGATCGACCCCGTCACCCCCGAGAAGCTCGACTCGTCGATCCGCCGGGGGGTCGAGTTCCTGATCGAGACCCAAAACAAGGACGGCTCCTGGGGCAGCCCGGCCCTCAAGGGCGGGGTGCCGATCTACGCCGGGATCGGGTCGCAGCACTCGTTCGGAGTCGCGGTCACGGCCATGTGCGTGTCCGCCCTGATCGAGACCGGCGGCGACACCCCCGAAGTCCAGAAAGCCATCGAGAAGGGCGAGGCGTTCCTGTTCCAGGAGCTGCCGAAGGTCCGCCGGGACGACCCGGTCCTGATCTACAACGTCTGGACCCACGCCTACGGCATCCAGGCCCTGGTCCGGATGCACGGCCGGCTCCCGGACGACGCCGACCGCAAGAAGAAAATCGAAGAGATGGTCCGCGAGCAGTACGGCAAGCTGGCCAAGTACGAGTCGGCCGAGGGCGGGTGGGGGTACTACGACTTCGACGCCGGGACCCAGCGGCCGGCGTCCAACTCGACCAGCTTCGTGAACGCGGCCGTCCTGGTGGCCCTGCACGAGGGGAAGGGGATCGGGGTCGACCCGCCGGCCAAGCAACTGAAGCGGGGCATCGAGATGACCCAGTGGCAGCGGCTGCCGACCGGGTCGTTCCTGTACGGGACGTACCTGCACACCCGGCCGACGCACGGCATCAACATGCACGCCGGCAGCCTCGGGCGGACCCCGGCGTGCAACTACGCCCTCCGCCTGTGGGGCGACCCGAAGGTCACCGACGAGGTGCTCAAGCACTTCCTCGACCGGCTCATCTCCCGCAACGGCTGGCTGAGCGTGGGGCGGAAGAAGCCGATCCCGCACGAGTCGTTCTTCGCGGTGGCCGGGTACTTCTACTACTTCGGCCACTACTACGGGGCGATGTCGATCAGGCTGCTGCCGGCCGCCGACCGGGCCTTGTACCAGGACCACATGGCCACCCTGTTAATGGACCTCCAGGAGGCCGACGGGTCGTGGTTCGACTACCCGTTCTACAACTGGCACAAGCCCTACGGGACGGCGTTCGCCCTGATGTCCCTGGCCGCCTGCAAGAAGGACGAGAAGAAGTAACCCGGCGGGGCATTGCACATCCCCAAACGAGGTGGTGATGAAACCGCTCTTGCCCCGCCTAGCGAACGGTGTGCTCGTGGTTCTCGGGTTAGGCGTGGCCTCTGTCTGGTTGGTCGTCGCGGCCGCCCACCTCAGCGACCGGTACGGCCTCGGTCATGTGGCCGGTTCGTGGATCGGACTCGCCTGGTATGCCCGGGCGGGAGTTCTCTACCCACCACTCCATTCCGACGGGTTTTACGGCGGGGCCCGCTGCGGGCCGATCCCGATCCTCCTCCACGGGTGGGGGTACCGAGCCACCGGCGATCCGATCGCCGCCGGCAAGTTGGTCGGGGTGGCCGGTACGGCCTTGATGTTGACGGCCGGCTTCGTGCTACTCCGGCGGGCCGGAACACCGGTCGGTTTGGCCGCCGTCGCCGTCGCCGTAATCCTGATGACCGATGTCGGCTGGCAGGCAGGGACGACGGTCAACGCCGACGGGCTGGCCGCCGGACTCCAACTGGCGGCGGTTGCCTTGGTCGGGCGGGGCGGGCGGTTCGGCTCGGTGGCCGCAGGGGGGGCGTGTGCCGCCGCCTTTTACGTCAAGGCGAGCGGGGTTTGGGCGCCGCTCGCCCTAACCGCTTACCTGGCCCTCCGCGGGCGGCGGTCGTTACTCCCATTTCTTGCCACCGGGGCGGTCGTCGGTGTGGCGCTGTTCGGCCTGTTTCAGTGGCAGAGCGGTGGGCGGATGCTGGAGAATTACACCTCCTTACTGCTGGCCGGTGAGCGGCCGTCGGGGGCCGCCCGGCCGGCGGCGATAGTCGCCGCAGCGCGGGGGGTTTCCTACGGGATGCAGTCGGCCGCGGCCCAGGCGTGGTTCCTCGTCCCGGCGGCCGCGGTGGCGGTCGGGCTCTGTGTCCGCGCCGGTCGCCCGACCCCAGTCCAGATGGGGTTGATCGTCTGCGCGGCGTCCACGACGTTCATGTTCTCCAACCCTGGGATCAGCAACAATCATCTACTGGACCTAGTCGCCCTGGTGACGTTGGCTGCCGCCGAACTCGCGTTGGTGGTCGGCAGTCGTGGTGACGGGGTGTCGCCGGCCGGCGACGCCCGGCCCGGGGGGGCGGGCCCACGCGGCGTGGTCGTCGTGTACCTCGCCCTGGCCCTGACCTGGCTGGCGGCCACCAAGCTCCAGGTTAGCGGGCGGGTCGCGGAGTTCCGCGAGGCGATTGGGATGCTGCAGGCCGGGACGCCGGCCCTTGACCCGGACTTGGCAGCCGGCTCCTGGCAGTCCGTCTTCCGGCCGGGGGACGTGGTCCTGTCGTCCGACGCGTCGATCCCGGTCCTGATGGGTCAGCAGCCGGTCGTCCTCGACACGTTCATGTTGAAGCGGATTGCCGATGTCGACCCGGCAGCACGGGACGACTTGGTCCGCCGGATCGACCGCCGCGAGTTCGACTGGGTCGTCAGCGTGACCGACCTCCGGGGGAAGTGGGGCGGCGACCTGCCGCTGAGCAACACCCACTGGGGACCGGAGGTCATCGAGGCGTTGGAGCGGAACTACCAGCGGCACGGTGTCATGTGGGGGTACTATGTGGTGTATGCCCGGCGGCCGCCGGGCAACCCATGACCAGTTTAGGGTAGGTCTGCCCACACCCGGGCCAGGTTACTCGCGGAACAAGTCGCCCCGGCCGGCTGCTCGCCGGCGACGGCCGCCAGCCGGTCCAGCTCGGCGTCGACGAAGGTGTGGATCACCCGGTCCCGCGGTCGCTCCCCCATCTCCGCCCCGGACAACTTCCGCGCCAGCGGCGTGTCGAGGCAGTCGGGGAATCCAGGTTGGCGGCCGGGCGTGTCCTAGACTCGGGGACGGGGCCGCCGGTCGATCGGCCCCACCCCACCGACGGACCCGATGAACTCACCCCCCGACGCCCCCCGGTCCCGGCTCGCCCGGCTGGCCGCCGCCGCCGCCCTCGTTGTCGGGCTGGCCGCCGTGGCCGCCTGGCTGGCGGTCGCGGCCGGCCACCTCCGCGACCGGTACGGGCTGAACCACGCCTCCGGCGAGTGGATCGGGCTGGCGTACTACGCCAAGAGCGGCACCCTCTACCCGCCGCTCTACCAGGATGGCTACTACGGCGGCACCCGGTACGGGCCGGTCCCCATCCTCTTGCACGCCGGCGGGTACGCCCTGACCGGCGACCCGATCCTCTCCGGCAAGCTGGTCGGCCTCCTCGGGCTCGGGCTGACCTTGGCGGCCGGGGCGGTCCTGCTCCGCCGGGCCGGGGCGTCGGCCGGGCTGGCCGCGGCGGCCGCCGGGGTGGTCGTGGTGACGGACGTGGGTTGGGCCGCCGGCACCTCGGTCAACGCCGACGGACTGGCCGTCGGGACGCAGCTCCTGGCCCTGGTCGCCGCCACTTGGTCCCGTCGGTGGACGGGCCCCGCGGCCGCCGGGCTGTTGTGTGCCGCCGCCTTCTTCGTCAAGCCGAGCGCGATCTGGGCCACCCTCTCCCTGACCGCCTACTACGCCCTCTCCGACCGCCGGTCGCTGCCCCCGTTCCTCGTCGCCGGGGCGGCCGGCGGGTTGGCCCTCCTCGGGCTGTTCCAGTGGGCCAGCGGCGGGCGGATGCTGGAGAATTTTTCCGCCCTGCTGTTCGCCGGGGAGTCGGCCGGGGACGCCGCCGGGCGGATGGCCACCGCCGCCCGAAACGTCTGTTACGGGATGCGGGACTACGCGGGCGAGGCGTGGGTCCTGGCCCCGGCCGCGCTGGCGGGCCTGGCGGTGGCGGCCGGCCGCCCCAGCCCGGTGCAGGTGTCCGTCCTCGGTTGTGGGGCGGTGACGGCCTTCATGTTCACCAACCCCGGCGTCTCCACCAACCACCTGCTCGACCTGACGGTCCTGCTAACCCTGGCCGCGGCCGAGTTCGCGGCTTGGGTCCGGGTGGGGCCGGACGATCACGCCGGTGGGGCTAACCCGGTTCGGGTGGCCGGGGCAGAGCCCTCGGTGCCCCGGTTCCTGGGAGCGCGGGCCTCCGGCCCGCAGCGGCCGGGACGGCCGCGCTCCACAGACCCCCGGGGCATCGAAGACTCTGCCCCGGCCACCCAGATTGGACCGGGGCGTTCCGCCGGGGGCGTCGTGTCCGCCGGCCTGGTGCTCGCCCTGGCCGGGATAGTGGCCGCCGGGCTCCTGGTAGGCGGGTCGGCCGGCGAGGTGCATCGGGCGGTCCGGGAGGGGCCGGCCGGCGGCCTCGACCCGGACTCGTGGCGGGCGGTGTTCGCCCCCGGCGAGGTGGTCCTGTCGTGCGACGCCTCGATCCCGGTGCTGATGGGCCAGCGGCCGGTGATCCTGAACGCCTTCATGCTCAAGCGGGTGGCCGACGCCGACCCGGCGGCCCGGGCCGCCCTGGTCCGGCGGATCGACGCCCGGGAGTTCGACGGGGTGGTCAGTGCGGCCGACCTGCGGGGGACGCTGGAGGGGGACAAGCCGCTGGCCGAGACCGACTGGGGGGCCGAGGTCGTCGACGCCTTGGAGCGGAACTACGAGCGGCACGGACCGATGTGGGGGTACTACGTCGTCTACAAGCGGCGGCCGGCCGGGGCCGCTACCGGCGGGTGGGAGCGTTGGCCACGGTGAACTCGTAGGCGGTCGGCGGGCTCCCGGTCCGCTCGAAGACGACCCGGTTCACGGTCGCGGGGGCGATTCGCTCGGCCGGGACCTCGACTTGGAAGGTTCTGGGCCCGGTGGCCGTGACCGGCAGGTCCTCCGGCGGGGTCTCGGTCAGGGCGGTCACGTCCACCAGTGACAGCCGGGACCGGACGGCGTCGGCCCCGGCCGGCACCACCCCGGTCAGAACGACCGGTCCACGGGCGTACCACGGCAACCCGAACCAGTGCCCCTCGGGTTTGGTCACGGCCCGGCCCAGGGACGGGGTCTGGTATTCGACCCGGGTGACGGTCACGTCTCCGCCGCCGATCGGGAGTGGGTCTTCCTCCGGGACCGGCGACGTCCGCCACCACAGGAGGTAGACGGCCGCCGCTAAGGCAGCGGCTGCCAGGACCACCCCTCCACCCGCCTTGCGGTTCATGGCCGGCCTGTTAGTAAGAGGCCGGGATGGCGCGGCCGTCGTTGCGGACACACAGCATCACCCACGTCGTTGGGTCCACCCCGTAGCCGACCGGACGGACCGACCCGTCGGCGAAGGCCACGTTCACCCCGCCTGGGTGGGTTGAGCCGACCTGCGGCTGGTGGGGTGGGGCCCACTCGACGGCGTCCGGCCGCGGCGGCTGGGCAAGGTCGAAACTGCACGCGTTGAACATCGTTTCGTGCGGGAAGGGCTGGGCGTACCCGAGCGTGTTCCAGAGGTTCGGCCCGACGTACCCAGCAGGTGGAATCCATCGCTCGCTGGCCAGGATGGTGTGGGCCAAGCCGTCGCGGATGTCGTCGGTCCGGACGACCGGTCGTAACTCCGACGGTGCGCCGCCGCCGAACATTCCGTTCGGCTGCCCCGGCACCCAGGACAACTCGCCCTCACCGGAATGGGTACAGCCGACGTTGGCCGCGTAGTCGTTGCCGGCCCGGATTCGGCCGATCGGCGGCCGGTCGAGGTCGGTGAGGCGGGCGGCCCAGGTCCGCGGACGGGGCCGGGCCGGGCAGAAGTAGACCCCGACAGGGGTGGCCAGGATGCGCTCGCAGGCTTCCTTCGCGTCCGTCACCCCTTCCTGCCGCCAGAGCGGCTCCTGGTCGAGGTACGGCAGGAGTTGATACATCCAAGTCCCGGTTTGGTCGTCGGGCCGGGGCCCGCCGATCGCCGGCGAGCCGGGGGCTAGAAAGACGATCGGGACGTACCGCTTGTCGCCGGCGGTCGGGAAGTAGCCGTGGGCGGCGTGATGCGAGTGCCAGGCGAGCCCGACCTGCCTCATGTTGTTCAGGCACCAGGCCCGACTGGCGGCCGCACGAACCTTCTGGACGGCCGGCAAGAGTAGGCCGGTCAGCACCGCCAGGATGGCGAGCACTACCACCAGTTCAAGGAGGGTGAAGGCCCGGCGACTCATGACAACTCCCGATGCCGGACTTGACCGCGGTCGGCTCAGGGCGCGGCGACCGTGAGCGTGTAGACCTTCTTGTCAGTCGTTTGGGTCGTCGTATAGATCTTGATGAGATATTCCGTGTTGCTCTTAAGCCCAGTGTCACCTGTCAGAGTGAAACTAAAGAACTTTCCACCGTCTCCATTAGTAATGGTCGGTTCGATCTTGCCAATTTGCGTATCCACTATCGGATTCTTTGTAACGTCACGTTGGTATAGTTCAGCCTTGAAGCTTGCATTACTCGGCTTATGAAAACCCTTCACCACAACATCCTTCCCGCCAACATATCCTGGTATAACGATGTGTTTATTGTCATCAGTCTTTACTGATTTGTCACTGCCCGATTTATCTTTGTAGGTGACGGTTTTGATCTCGCCGTGAGGCGGTACGGTCATCTCCTCGCCCAGCACGTTGACCGCCGTGCCGCAGATACCCACGACCAGCACGAGGCACGCGAACCGACGGGCGGTGTTGAGAGACATGGTACGGCCCCGAGAGGGTGGGGAGGTGTCCGGGTGCGAGTGCCGGAAAAAGTTAGAAGGTAATTGGGCGTGGTGTTGCTGTCAACACCCTATCTGCATTTTCCTAGCCGCCACTGGGCACTCCCGCCGCCCTGCGACAAACCGCGTCGTATGCATCCGGCTCGGGCCTTCGAGCAGGGTGTTCACGCGGGCCTCATGGCTTCGCCGGCGGCGGGGCGGTTGCGGCCTTGAGCTGGTCGAGGGTCGCCTTGGCCGACCCCAATTCGGCGGCCGCCGCGTCGAGGGCCGCCTTCGCCGGGCCGACCGCCGCCGCGGCCTGGTCCGCGGCCGCCTTCGCCGGGGCCACCGCGTC
>JAIEQO010000241.1 GCA_019747655.1 Gemmataceae bacterium
ACCCGGACGCGGCGTGGCACGCCGACGCCGCCCGGGTCGCCGTCCTGCCGGTCGGGCTGTACGAGCACCCGCTGACGACCGGGACGACGATCGGGGCGGCGGCGGTGGAGAACGGCCGGCGGATGGGGACGGCCCTGGTCGCCCACGGGCTCTGGCGGCAGAAGGCCGGCGACCCCGGGGCGTTCGTCGCCGACCTGCGGACCGCCCTGGCCCTCGGCCGGAACCTCCGGAACGGGTCGATCACGGCCGCCCTCCGGCACGGCCAGGCGGTCGCCCGGACGGCCCTGTTCGGGACCGACCAGTGGCTGCGGAACCTGGACGGCCGGCCGGACCTGGTCCGGGCGGCGGCGGCCGAGGTGTGGGAGGACGACCGGGCGGTCCTGACCCGGTGGGCGCCGGGCCGGGGGGTGGTCCCGCCGGCCGCCGCCGGGCCCGGGGAGGAGGTCCCGTTCGACCCGACCCCGCACCTGCTGGCCGAGCGGTACGTCGTCCGGGAGAAGCTCAAGGCCCCCGGCCAGTGGCTGCCGGACGACCTGACCCCGGCCGGGCGGAACCGGGACCTGGAGGTCCCGGTCGCCGACCTGGCCGGGTTCGGGTGGGCGACCCCGTGGGAGCGGGAGCGGACCCGCCGGCTGGTCGAATCCCCGGACCGCGGCCGGACCCCCGGGTACGCCCGGCTGGTCCGCGGCCGGCCCGGGGCCCGGTTCCTGCTCGACGCCCCGAACCCGGACCAGTTGGCCGAGCAGGACCGCGACCTCCGGGCCCTCCGCCGGGCCGTCCTCCTCCACCTGGCGGTCCGGCTGTACCAGGCCGACCACGCCGGGGCCCCGCCCCCGGACCTGGCCGCCCTGGCCCCGACATACCTCCCGGCCGTCCCGGACGACCCGTACGGCGACGGGGCCTTCCGGTATCGGGTGGTCCGGCTGGCGGAGGTGCCGGCGGCCCGGCGGCCGAGCTGGGCGTTCGCCGCGGGCCGGCCGGTGGTCTGGAGCGTCGGCCCGGACCGGGCCGACGGCGGCGGGTGGGACGAGGCGGTCGGGCCGGGCGACCGGCTCCGGACGCGGGACCTGGTTTACCCCCTCCCGCTCCCGGCGCCGCAGCCGCCGGGGGCGGGTGGTTGACCCCGAGGGAGGCGCGTCATGAGTCGGACGGTGGCCGGGCTGGTGGTGGCGGTCGGGGCGGCGGTCGGGGTCGGGGCCCCGGTCCCGGAGGGGGCCGGTAAGCTCCCGCCGCCGACCGAGAAGGAGTTGGCCACCTCCCAAAGCAACCTGAAGCAGCTCGCCCTGGCGATGATCAACTTCCTCGACGTCCACGGCGGGCGGATGCCGGCCGACAGCAAGGACAAGGCCGGCAAGCCGCTGTTGAGCTGGCGGGTGGCGATCCTGCCGTACCTGGAGCAGGAGGCCCTGTACAAGCAGTTCAAGCTCGACGAGCCGTGGGACTCCGAGCACAACAAGGGGCTGGCCGAGAAGATGCCGAAGGTGTTCGCCCCGGTCCGGGTGAAGGCCAAGCCCGGGCACACGTTCTACCAGGTGTTCACCGGCCCCGGGGCCCCGTTCGGGCCGAAGCCGGCCCGCTTCCCGCAGGGGTTCCAGGACGGCACGTCGAACACCGGGATGATCTTCGAGGCCGGCGAGCCGGTTGTTTGGACGAAACCGGCCGACCTGCCCTACGACCCGAAGAAGCCGCTGCCCAAGCTCGGCGGGCTGTTCGACGGCGAGTTCCACGTCGCCCGGGCCGACGGGTCGGCCTTCCGCTGCCGCAAGGACCCGGACGAGGCCACCCTCCGGGCCCTCATCACCCCGTCCGGGGGCGAAGTCTACAACGACGAACTGCTCCTGCCGAAGAACTGACCACGGTCAATCGACGAACACGAACTCCTTGCTGTTGAACAGGGCGTGGGCCAGGTCGGCCCACGTTCGCACTTCGTCCGGCGCGTCGGCCACGAACCCCGTCGCCGTCCGCAGTTCGACCGGGGTCGGCGGCCGGCCGAACGCCGCCGTGTACATGGCCCGGACCCGGTCTTCGGGCGTCCCGCCATCGGCCAGCGTCCGCTTCGCCCACAGCTCCGCCTGCCCCAGCACGAACGGGTTGTTCAACAGGGCCAGCGCCTGGGCCGGGACGTTCGACACCGTCCGCCGGCCGATGGCCGTGAACGGCGTCGGGTAGTCGAACGCGACCAGGAGCGGCGGCAGGAAGTTCCGCCGGACCTGGAGGTAGACGCTCCGCCGGCCGGCCCCGTCCACCGGCCCGGGCTGCGGCCGGCCCCGCCCGACCTGGTGGTCGGTCAGGTGGGGCGGGACGCCGGGGCCGCCGGCCACCCGGTCGAGCCGACCGGACACCGCCAGCATCGCATCCCGGACGGCCTCGGCCTCCAGCCGGCGGACGGTCTGCCGGTGGAGCAACTTGTTCTGCGGGTCTTGGGATTGCGGATTGCGGATTGCGGATTGCGGAATGGAAGACGACTGCCGATACGCCGCGGAGTGCAGGATGAGGCGGTGGAGCTGCTTGACCGACCACCCCCGGGCGACGAACTCGGCGGCCAACCAGTCCAACAGCTCGGGGTGGGTGGGCGGCTGGCCCTGGGCCCCGAAGTCGTCCGGCGAGCGGACGATCCCCTCGCCGAAGTGGTGCTTCCAGACGCGGTTGACCAGCACCCGGGCGACGAGCGGGTTGGCCGGGTCGGTGACGGCCGCGGCCAACTCCAGTCGGCCGCTCCCGGCGGACGCGAACGCCGGCCGGCCGAACGCCGCCGGGAACCCCCGCGGGGCCGTCGCCCCGGGCGACCGCGGGTTCCCCCGGACGAACACCCGCTCGTCCCGGCCGGTCCCGTCCCGGATGGCCGGGGCCAGTTGCGGCTCGGGCAGTTTGGCCTCCAGCTCGTGGGCCGGCGGCGGGGCCGGCACCTTCTCGCCCGGCTCGTCCGGCGGCGGGTCGTCCGCGAACCACGCCTCGGTGATCGCCGCGTACCCCGGCCCGTCGTCCAGCAGCTCGAAATACGCCGCGTCCCCCTTCCACATCCGCAGGTCGAACACCAGCCACCGCGGCTCCGCGACGATGACCCCGGACGGCGGGGCCAGCCCGCCGTAGATCGGGTCCTGGATCAGTTGCAGCCCGTGCAGGACGACCCGGGCCCGGGCGTGCTGCCCGGCCACCCGGACCGCCAGGAACGTCTTGTCGACGGTGAACGTCGGCGACCGGACCGCCCCCTGGAGCTTCGCCGACTCCCGGCCGCTGTGCGGGTAGTCGCCGCCAGCCTCCGGGCGGAAGGCCAGGCCCGTCGCGTCCCACCGGTCCCGCCAGCCGGGGCCGAACCGCTCGAACGGGACGGCCTTCGAGCGCCACTCCTGCCCGGGCGAGCGGGGGGCGTCAGCCCCCTGATGGGATGACGGATCAGGGGGCTGACGCCCCCCGCTCGCCGGTTCGGCCCGGGCCGCCCTCAGCTCGTCGAGCACCTTTGCCGCCGGGGTCGGGTCGGCCATGTCGGTCCGGGCGTACCGCGAACTGCTGAGCACGCTGAAGAGCGAGTAGTAGTCCTTCGTGGCGATCGGGTCGAACTTGTGGTCGTGGCAGCGGGCGCAGGCCACCGTCAGCCCGAGGACCGCCTTGCCGAACACGTCGATCTGGTTGTCGATCCGGTCGGCCTGGTCCTTGCGGACGTCCACCGGCGAGTGCAGGGCCTCGTGGAAGAACCAGAAGCCCGTCGCCGTCACCGACTCGTTCGTCCCGTCGGCCGGGTTCCGCCGGGGCGTCGGCAGGAGGTCGCCGGCGATGTGTTCCGTCAGGAACCGGTTGTACGGCAGGTCAGCGTTGAACGCCCGGATCACATAATCCCGATACCGCCATGCCCCGGGGATGTCGAAGTCGAACTCGTGGCCGTGGGTCTCGGCGTACCGCACGAGGTCCAGCCAGTGCCGGCCCCACCGCTCGCCGTAGTGGGGCGACGCCAAGAGCCGCTCGACCACCCGCTCGTAGGCGTCCGGTCGGTCGTCCTTCAGGAATGCGTCGATCTCGGCCGGCGTCGGCGGCAGGCCGATCAGGTCATACGTCACCCGGCGCAGGAGTACCCGCTTGTCGGCCGGCGGGGCGAAGGTCAGCCCGGCCGCGTCGAGCTTGGCCTTGAGGAACGCATCGATCGGGTGGCCCGGCACCGGCACCGGCGGCCGCTTGACGGGCTGGAACGACCAGTGCGTCTTGGCCCGGGCCAGGACATCGACAGCTTGCCCCGTGGCGGTCGTGGCGGCCCCGCCGTCCGGCCACGGGGCCCCGCCCTTGACCCACGCCGTCAGGGCGGCGACCTCGTCGGCCGCCAGCTTCCCCTTCGGCGGCATCTTGATGTCGCCGTCGTACCGGACCATCCGCACTAGCAGGCTCTTGTCGGCGTCGCCGGGCGTCAGGGCCGGGCCGGTGTCGCCCCCCTTGAGGGCGTCGGCCCGGGACAGGAGCCGCAGCCCCCCCTTCTGTTTGTCCGCCCCGTGACACCCCTGGCAGTGCTGGACCAGCAGCGGC
The DNA here is from genome assembly GCA_019747655.1 of Gemmataceae bacterium. Classification (GTDB taxonomy): domain Bacteria; phylum Planctomycetota; class Planctomycetia; order Gemmatales; family Gemmataceae; genus Urbifossiella. Next base: position 4,510 of record JAIEQO010000241.1, read on the forward strand.
CGCACCTTCCGCTCGAAGAACTCGGCGTCCACCGGCTCGGCCGCCCGGGCGGTCCCGGCGACGCAGACGACGGCCGTAAGTGCGAGGCGGGGCAAGCTCATCGGGACGGGCCCGTGCGGGGGCGGGTGGCGGCGGGCCGTTATTGTCGCCGATCGGTGGGGGACGTTCAACCCACCACCCCCTCCCCCCCTCTCTTCGTCGGTGCCCGGCCGGGCGGCCACAAGTCCATGCGGGAAAGCAGGTTCGGCGGCCATCCTCGGCGCGGCGGCCGCGCCACCCGGCAACGGACGGATTCGCAACCTGTTAACTGCCACTCGGTTCGGTCCGTCATTTCCGTTGCCGTATCCGGTCGCGGACATCGCTCGCCCTCCGTCAGCACCCCCCCAGCCGCCCACCCCACCGCGGGTCTATCTATACACATGTACCTTACACTCCCGTTTGGCGCCGTCAAATCGAATTTCCCGCCCGCGGCCGGAATCCGCGCAGGCCCGCGGCCCGGCCGGGCACTTATACTGGCGGGCGGAGGTCCTGATGCCCGGGGCGTGGCTGTCCCAACTCGTGCGGACGCTCCGGCGGGACCCGCCGGCCGACGGCTCGTCGGACGCGGAGCTGCTGGCCCGGTTCGCCCGGGACCGGGACGAGGCGGCGTTCGAGCTGCTCGTCTGGCGGCACGGCGGGATGGTCCTGTCGGCCTGCCGGCGGGCCCTCGGCCACGAGCACGACGCCGAGGACGCCTTCCAGGCGACGTTCCTCGTGCTGGCCCGCAAGGCGGGGAGCGTCGGCCGCGGGGCGGCCCTGCCGGCGTGGCTCCACCGGGTCGCGGTCCGCATCTCCGCCCGGGCGGCGAAGCGAAGACGAGGGGCTGCGCCCCTCGTGGGGGAGGTGGCCGCCCCGGCGGCTGCGGACCCGGTCGCTGGGGCCGAGGTGGCGGCCCTGCTCGACGCCGAGATCGACCGGCTGCCCGACCGGCTGCGGCGGGCGGTGGTGCTGTGCTACCTGGAGGGGCTGACGGCGGCCGAGGCCGGGGTTCGGCTCGGCTGCCCGACCGGGACGGTCGAGTCGCGGCTGGCGGCGGCCCGGCGGGCGCTGCGGGTGCGGCTGGCCCGGCGGGGCGTCACGACGCCGGTGGGGGTGTTCGCGTTCGTCGGCGGGGAGGCGGTGTTGGCCCCGGAGGCGGTGGCGGCGTTGGCCCGGGCCGGGCGGGCGTTCGTGACGGGCGGTCCGATGGCCGAGGTGAGCGACACACCGGTCCGGCTGGCGAAGGGGGAACTGGCGATGGGCGTCAAGCGACTCGCGGCGGGCGTCGGGGCGGTGGGCTTGGCGGTGGCGGTCTCCGCCGGCGTCGGCTGGGCCCTCGACCCGACCCCGAAGCCGGACGAACCGACTGCGAAGGCGCCGGCCCCGCCGCCGAAGGTGGCGGACGCCAAGCCGGCCGACCCGCCGGCAAAGGTGAAGGCGGAGGCATGGCCGTTCGTCCGGCAGCTCTCGGCCCAGTCCGGACGGCTGGTCGCCGTCGCCCCGGGCGGCCGATCGTTCGTCTTTCTGTCGGGGCAAGACATCTACGGCATCGACCTGACCGGGCAGGAGCAGACCTTCTATGTGAGCCCGCCGAACCGGGTTCTGGACGCCGCCGTGTCGCCGGACGGGAAGTGGCTTGCCACCGCCGAGGGGGTGAACGGGGTCAAAATCCGGGAGCTGCCGTCGGGGAAGTCGGTCGAGCCGCTGTGGCCGAGCGGCGGCCTGCCGGCCCGGAAAGTCGCCTTTACCCCGGACGGGGCGCACCTCCTCGTACTCTGTTGGGACCCGGCCAAAACATCCGGCGCACGGCACAGTGCCCGGGATGTCCAGCTCTCCGTCTGGAACGTGAACACGCGGAAGGAGGTCGGCCGGTCGCTCGACCCGTCCTGGGACACCGCCCATCCCACCCTGCCGCCGGGTGGGCAGTTCGCCCTGCTGACGGAGAGCGTTTACTCGGCCCCGGTCAAGGACACCACCGACCCGTCAGTCACGACTCAGGAGCTGACCGGGTTGCGGTTCCGCCTGCTCGACCCGCTCGACCCGGCCCGCGACCGGTCCGGCCGGGTGGCCGTCAACAACCTCGGTCCACCCGGTCCCGAGCCGGTCTCCCCGGACGGCAAGTCGGTCGCGCTCGCGGCCGTCACCCCGAAGGGCGGTAGCCTGTTCCTGTACGACTTGGCCACCGGCGACCGCCGGTTCGAGTTGGGCTCGCTGCGGCGGCCGATCCACGTCGTCTCCTTCTCGCCGGACGGACGGTGGGTTGCGGCCGCCTCCCGGCGGGACGGTACGCCGTTGGCCGCCCCGACGGAGGTGGTGATCTGGGAGGTGGCGACCGGGAAGGAGGTCGCCCGGCGGACGGACAAGGAGGCGAACCGCGACTACGCCGTCCTGCGGTTCAGCCCGGACGGTTCGTTCCTGGTCGCCCAGGACGCCGTCGGCGGGCTCACCATTTGGGGCCACCCGCCCCAGCCGGAGGCTGTCAAGGCCGTGGCCCCCGAGCCGGCGAAGGCCACCCCGTCCGAGGCCGTCCCGGACCGGTTCGCGGCGCTGGTCAAGGAGCTGTCGGCCGCCGGCGTCTCCGACGCCCGGCGGGTCGAGGCGGTGTTCCTGGCGGCCCTCGGCCGGCTGCCCACCGATACCGAGACGAAGGCCCTGGCCGCCCAGCTCGGCCGGCAGGCCGACAAGGGGGCCGCCGTCCGCGACCTGCTCGACACGCTCGTCGGGACGGCCGAGTTCAAGGCCCACGCCGCGGCGCTGGGGAAGTTGGCGAAATAGGCGGGGTCGGGGTGCGTCGTACTGGGGCGGACGCTGTTGCCGCCCCGAAGGGGCGTCCGGGAATAGCCCGGGGTGCCAACCCCGGGTGAGCATCGTCATGAACCTCCGTAGCCCCGAAGGGGCGACCCGTCGGCATCACGGGTCGCCCCTTCGGGGCTACGAACGATGATGAACCCGATGGTCCCGGGGCTGACGCCCCGGGCTATTCCCGGACACCCCTTCGGGGTGACGGATGTTTCGGTCACTCGTCACCCGGGGTTGCCACCCCCTGGTCCGTGTTCGGTCACGCGGCCGTCCGCCGGCGGCGGGCGGCCAGGAGGCCGAGGCCGGCGGTCCCGGCCAGGGCCAGGCCCGCCGGCTCGGGGACGGCCTGGGGGCCGCGGGCGGTCGCCAGGTAGGATCCGACGAAGAAGAACCCGCCCTCGCCCGTGTCCACGGACTCCAGGGCGAACGTGTCCAGCCCGTCCCCGAAGCTGCTCGGCTCGAAGAACAGGTAGACCTCCCCGGCCGGGTCGAGCACCGCGAGCGACCCGTCCTTGCCCGGCCCGGTGTCGCTGAACTGGAGCCGGCGGACCCCGCCGGTCGTGGACAGGACGACGATCGTCTCGGCCGGGTCGCTGATGATCCCGGCCGGGTCGAACGTCAGCCCGAAGCCGAAGTCGAAGGCGAACGTCGTGGCGAGGTCGTTGTACGCGAACGTCCCGTCCCCGGGGTCGGTGGCCAGGGTGACGGTCCCGGTCCCGATGACCAGGGGCGGGGGGCCGTCGTCGGTGAAGACCATGTTGAACACCAGGCCGGCCCGGGCCGGGGCGGCGGACGCGGCCACCCCGGCAACGGTCAGGGCGAGGGCGACGAGGCGGGTCAAGGAGGAGCCTCCGGGGGCGTGACGGGGCGGCGGCCGGACGCGGCCGCGGGGTCGCCCGCCTTTAATGCGTCGCCGGGCGGGAATCACGCCAAGAATTGTGCGGGTCGACGACCGTGGCGACCGCGGCCCGACCGACAAGACCGGCGAAATGACGGCCGGCCGGGGGCGTTATTGCTGACCAGGGGTTGTCACCCCGGGCTACCGTCGGTCGCCCCTCCGGGGCTTCAACAGTCTTGAGCCGCGGAGCGGCGATCGCTTGTAGCCGGGGGTGCCAACCCCTGGTCCGGAATCGCCGGACGTCGCCCCCGGTACAATCCCCGCATGGCCGCCGACCGCGACCCGCCGGGCCTCATCGACTATGTCGTCACCGCGATCAGCCCCGTGCTGGTCATGCTGACGGTCGGCAGCCTCGTGTTCTTCCTGGTCGAGGTCCTGTACGCCGGGAAGTATAGCGGCCAGCTGCTGTACACGATGTTCTTCTTCGTGGCCGGGTCGGTCCTGGTCGCCCGGATCGCCATCCAGGTCGACCGCGGCCGGGCCGGGGTGTACGGCGTCCTCCTCGCCATGGCCACCTTCGCGGCGATGGCCGCCTACGTCGAGTACCCGGCCGGGTCGCCCCTCGGGCAGGCGACGTGGCTGGCCAACCTCGGGCTCATCGCCCTCATCTACTGGTCGGCCAACAAGCTGACCTGGGACTGCACCCACCTCGACGACACCCAGGACGTGTCCGGCCGGGGGCTCCTGTCGGCCGCCGGGCTGGGCGGGGATCAGGCGAGCGGGGGGCGTGAGCCCCCTGATTCTTCAAGTCCGGAATCAGGGGGCTCACGCCCCCCGCTCGCCAGGAAGGGAAAGAAGAAAAAGCAGGCGTCGTGGCTGTGGCGGTGGCACGAGTACCGGCAGGCCCAGAGGAAGAAGCCGCACACGCCGGGGGTGTGGGTCGTCTACTTCGCCCTGGCCGCGCTGCCGCTGTTCGCCGTCGGCCAGTCGCTCATCGACCCGGCCGACGAGGCCCGCCGCCGGGCCACGTTCCTCCAGGCCGTCGTGTTCATCGCCAGCTTCCTCGGCTTGCTTGCCACCACCACCCTGCTCGGGCTGCGGCGCTACCTGCGTCAGCGGAAGGCGACCATGCCCGGGTCGCTGACGGCCGGTTGGCTCGGGCTCGGGGCCGGGCTGATCGTGCTGTTCGTGGTGGTCGGGGCGGCGCTCCCCCGGCCGCACTCCGAGACGCCGCTGGTCAACCTCGACCGGGCCGGCAAGGAGGAGCGGGAGGCGTCGAAGTACGCCCAGCTCTCGGACGGGGCCGGCAAGGGCGAGGGGGCCGACGGCGACCAGACCGAGAAGGGGGCGGGCCAGGCGTCCGGCAAGGGCGGCGATCCCGGCGGCAGCAAGGGCGAGAAAGGCTCGGGCGGCAAGGGCCAGGGGAAGTCCAGCGGCGGCAGCGGCAAGGACGGCAAGGGCGGCAAGTCGTCCGGCAAGTCGGGCGACTCGAAGGGATCGAAGGGCAACAACGACGACAGCAAAGGCTCCGAGAGCAAGGGCGACGACAAGGAGGGCGGCCGGGAGGGGGGCGAGACCGACCGCGAGGCCCGCGAGGCGAAGGACAACAAGTCCGGCAACCGGTCGGGCCGGCCGCGGCCGGCCCCGCAGGCCGGCGGGGCGCTGGAGAAGGTGGCCGGGGTGGTCAAGTGGATCGTCCTGGCCATCGTGGTGGTGCTGATCCTGGTCGGGATCGCGCTGGCCGTGCTGAACTACCTGGCCCCGTTCACCGACTGGGCCCGGCGGCTGCTCGACGCCCTGCGGAACTGGTGGGCGAACCTCTTCGGCCGGGCGAACCGCGAGCGTGAGCGAGCGGGTGAACCGGAAGCTGCCCGCCCGACGCGGCCGCCGCCGTTCACCGCGTTCTCGGACCCGTTCGCCGACGGCACCGCGGCCGGCCGCGACCCGGCCGAGCTGGTGGCGTACACGTTCGCGGCGCTCGACTCGTGGGCGTGGGACCGGGGCCACGGCCGGCGGGCCGACGAGACGCCGCTGGAGTTCGCCGCCCGGCTGGCCGGCGAGTACCCGGACATCGGGGCCGACGTCCGCCGGCTGGCCGGCCGGTACGCCCGGGTGGCGTACAGCGAGGGCCCGCTGCCGGGCGACACCCGGCGGATGCTCGAAGAGGTGTGGGACCAGCTCGTCCACGGAGTAGCTGTCGCTGTTGCGGCAGAGGATTAACCACAGAGTCACAGAGACCACGGAGCAGAGAAAGACGGCGTTCAGAACAAATCTGGTCTCGGCTCGGTCTGCTCGGTGTTCTCTGTGACTCTGTGGTTAACTCCCCTCTTCCTCCCCCTGGCCGGCACAATCGTTGCTCCCCGCAGCGGCGGACCCGTCGTCGGCCGCCGGCCGTCCTGGCATCCGGGCCGGGTTTCGGTAGTTCAGTCGTACCGGACCCTCGCCCCGGCCAGGACCCCCGCCATGACCACCGCCCGCACGCCGAAGTACCAGCCGTTCGGGGCCGAGCCGCCCGCCAAGACCCCGGCCGTCAGCAACGGGGCCGCCCCGCCCGGGGCTCCGACCGACCAGTGGCTCACCCCCCAGGACCTGTACCTGTTCAACGAGGGGAGCCACCTGCGGCTGTACGACAAGCTCGGCAGCCACCCGACCACCCAGGACGGGAAGGCCGGGTTCCACTTCGCCGTCTGGGCCCCGGGGGCGGACTACGTCAGCGTCGTCGGCGACTTCAACGGCTGGGACGTGGGCAAGAACCGGCTCAACCCGATCGGCTCGTCGGGCGTGTGGGGCGGGTTCATCCCCGGGGTCGGGGCCGGGACGCTGTACAAGTACCACGTCGCCTCGCCCGGCGGGTTCCAGGCGTTGAAGACCGACCCGTTCGCGTTCACCACCGAGCTGCCGCCGAAGCACGCGGCGGTGACCTGGGACCTGGGGTACGAGTGGCACGACGGCGAGTGGATGGCCGACCGCAAGCGGCACGCCGCCCAGGACGCCCCGGTCAGCATCTACGAGGTCCACCTGGGGTCGTGGATGCGGGCGGCCGACCCGCCGTACCACTCGCTGTGTTACCGCGACGTGGCCCCGAAGCTGGCGGCCTACTGCAAGGACATGGGGTTCACCCACGTCGAGTTCCTGCCGATCACCGAGCACCCGTTCTTCGCCTCCTGGGGCTACCAGGTCACGGG
>JAIEQO010000894.1 GCA_019747655.1 Gemmataceae bacterium
GATGCCCGTGCGAACGACCCGCCGGCGAACGGCCGGCCGCGTCCGGCGACGGCCGGCGGTGCGACCGCCGCCCCCGAAGCCGTTCGCTCCATCGCATACCCGGACTGGGCCAACCCGAACGCTCCCGTCGCGACGAACAACTCCTACACGGTCGCCGAGGACAAGACCGTCAGCTTCGACCCGACCGCCGACGACACGGACGCGGACGGGCACCCGGTCGTCCTCAAGGAGTGGCCGGCCACGACCCAGTACGGGGTCGTCCGGCCCGACGACGGGAAGCTAAAGTACATCCCGAACCCGGACTTCTACGGCACGGACTATTTCAGTTACACCGTCACCGACGGCGAGAAGACGGCGACCGCCGATGTCACGATCACCGTGAGCCCGGTGAACGACCCGGTCCAGGCGTACAACGACGCCTTCGTGTTCACCCGTCCGACCACCCAGGGGACGATGACCGTCGGGTTCGACCTGGTGGCGAACGACGTGGACTGGGACCCGCAGACGGTGGGGGCGGTGCCGGTCGAGCCGTTTTCGCTCGGGGCGGCGGGGAAGGCGTCGGTCGGGGCGTCCGGGGTCGGCACCTGGGAGATCGCCCCGGGGTTCCTGGGCAAGACCTCGTTTAGCTACACGGCGACCGACAAGAGCGGCTCCACCTCGACGGCGACCGTGACCCTGTGGGCCATCCTCCAGGGGACGCCGGGTAAGCCCGTCACGGCCGACCCGGACGTGTTCCCCGTCGGCCGGAAGGCGATCGGCGGGTCCGTCACCCCGAACGACCGGGTCGACGGCGTCACCGCGGACGGGTCGAACAGCGTGGCCGTACTCGTCGCCGCACCGACCTTCGGCCGGCTGACCGCGTTCGGCACCGACGGGGTGTTCGCCTACACCCCGCACTGGAGCCGGACCGACTTCTCCTTCACCTACCGGCTGTTCCGGGCCGACGGACTCGGGATGACGGCCGTCACGGCCGTCCAACTGCCGAAGGTGAACCTCAAGGCCTACCACGGGGCCTACCCGCGCGGGGGGAACCCGGTCGAGGTCGGCGTCCAGAACCAGAACGTGACCGGGGCGTTCACCGTCGCCAACCTGAACGACTCCGACCCCGACGGCATCCAGGACAACGACGACCCGGACGTGCCGGCGGTCCAACCCGCCGGCGGCGAGGTCGACCTGATCAGGTTGGAACTCCTCAAGCCGAACGACCCGCGGCAGAACAACCCCCGCAAGGTCCGGCTCGAAGTCACCCAGAGGCCGGAGGCCGTCCGGCTGTGGAAGCAGCCGACGAAGGGCGTCGGCCAGCAGATCGCGCTCGACAAGACGAACGGCGTCGAATACGGCCTGGGCGACTTTCCGGCGAACGGCATCCTGACCGTCTGGGCCGAAATCGTCGCCTGGAGTACGGCCGTCGGGGACGTGGGGTTCAAGATGACCTACGACGGGGAAGCGGACGAGGCGGTGGCCACCGCCATCTGGACGGAGGGGGACAGCAAGTGGGCCGGGGCCGGATTCTACAACACTGCGGCCACCCCGTGGCCGGCCGAGGCCAACAACCCGCTCAAGCTGACCCACCAGAAGACCACCGGTAGCACGACGCTCGGTCCGTTCGACAACAAATGGGTGAACGAGGGCAAGGACAAGATCGCCAACACCGCCGACGACGAGTACCGTACCGGCAACAGCATGCTGATGCGGTTCACGGTGTTTCCGGGTAACCTGGGCCAGTTTGCCCCGGCTGTGGTCAAGCTCGACATCGGCCGGACGATGAACCTCCGCGAGCTCCAGGCCGACGCGAAGGGCAACGGGGCCTTCACGCCGGACATGAAGTTCCCCGCCTGGATGGAGATCGTCAACGACGTCAACCCGCGGGACAACGACACCGACCTCCGGTACCGGGACGCCACGGGCCCGCACATCACCGCTTACCTCTTTTCCGGAGACAGTCCGGGCTCGCCCGGGAAGTTGACCAAGGTCACCACGGCAGACTACTTCTTCAGAATGCCCGACGGTAGCGTCCTGCCCATCCGGGGTGGAAATCTGGCACAGCAGTTCAACGCCTACGAGTTCGTCCGCGTCAGCATCGGCGCCGAGTTCAAGAACCAGAACAACATCGTCGAAGGCTCCCGGTCGTCGGTCTACTACCCCTGGTACAGCCGCATCCACATCGAGTCGGTCGACCCCGGGGGCGGCAACCCCTGGGTCTGGGAGCGGGGTGCGGAGGAGAACAACGCCAGCGGGACCGGCCACCAGGATTTCACCTTCTAGCCGTCGGCCTCGCCGGTCGACCGCAATCGGGGGATCACCGCCATGTCGAACCGTAACACCGGTGTCGTCGGCCCGCTCGGGGTCGGGGCCGCCGTTCTGGCCCTCGCCGTCGCCGGCCTCATCACCGCCGCCCTGGCGCGGCCGGACCCGCCGCGGGCGGGGGACCCGGCCGTCCCCGAGCCGAAGGTCGAGGCCCAGAAGCTGATCCGGGCGGCCTGGGAGGCGGACGACCAGCGGCAGAAGACCGGGGCGGCCCTGTTAAAGCTGTTGAAGTCGGGCGAGCTGGACCCGACGACCTGGGAGGACTGCCTGGGGGCGCTCGGCGACCTCCAGTACGAACCGGCCGCCGAGTACGTCGTCGAACACATCGCCACGCCGAGGGTCTTCCGCGGCGGCCCGCTCGACTTACGCGCGCGGGAGCCCGAGGACCTCCGCCCGGCCATCCGGGTTCTCCACCAGATCGGGCACCCGGCGGTCGAGCCGCTGGTCCTAGCGTATTTGAAGCACTGGCAACCGCCGGGTGACTCGGGATTAAATCTCGTCTGCTACAACATCCAATGTACACTAGAGCACCCGAAACTACGCGGGGCTGCGATCTACATGGTCCGCGAGCGGCAAAAGAACTTCGGCCGGACGAAGCAGGCCACGGACGAGGGTCCGGCCAGCGTGGAATTGCTGGAGTGGCTGGAGGGGTTGCCCGAGCCCGAACGCCCGGCCCGCCCTCCCCGGCCCAAGCGGTAGCCGACCCGGTACGGACCCTGGCGGCCTGCGGCGCAGCGGCGGGAAGGCTCGGGACAGCCGGCATCAAGGATGTGTCGGGCGTCACCCCGTCGATGAGCTGCACCGCGTAGTACGGGACGCCGTTCACCTCGCCGGCGTCGACCACCGGGACGATGTTCGTGTGGTGCAGGGCGGCCTCCGTCCGGGCCTCCCGCGGGAACCGCCCGGGCCGGTCGGCCGACACCCTCCAACACCTTCAGCGCGACCCGCTTGTCTCGCCCGGTGTAGAGCCCCCGTACACGACCCCCATCCCGTCCCGGCCGGCTGCGGAATTTCCCGCCACCGACCTCACGTCGTCTTGTGAATGGGTGTATACTATTTAGTGGTGAGGTCCGCCCGGGGGGTATTCCCATGACGACCGACTCCCGGTGCTCGTCGATCCGCCTCACGGTCAACCCGGTTCGGCCGGCCCGGCACCGTGGCCGTATCCGGCATCGGTCGACCGCCACCTCAACCGGTTACTCCTTCACAACTTCGGGCCGATTCCGTGACCGAGCATTGCAGGGTGGTCGGGCCGAAATCGCCCTCAACCGCTGGATATTCCAGGGAATCGGCGAGCGTGCAAAAAAGAGGGGGGAGGGGGGTCATACCTTGCCCGGGTCCGGCCGTCGCCGAATGCCGGGTCGAGGCCCGGCCGAACAGCCCCGGCCCGAGGCCGTTCGGGCCACACACCCGTCCGTCGGGAACCGGGGACGACCCAGGCCGGGTTGGCGGTTGAAGCGGCACCCGGGATCGGGCAGAATGAGCCCTGACCCGGTACGACCCGACCCGCCCGGGCCCCTACCATGCCCCGCCTCCCGCTGGCCGCCCTCCTCGTTATCCCGTCGCTGGCCACCGCCGCCCCGCCCGACTTCGACCGCGAGGTCGCCCCGGTCCTGGCGTCCCACTGCCTGTCGTGCCACAGCGGCCCGAAGCCGAAGGGCGACCTGGACCTGTCCCGCAAGGCCGGGGCGCTGGCCGCGGTGGTCGCCGGCCAGCCGGACGACAGCCCCCTCTGGCAGCGGGTGGCGGCCGACGAGATGCCGCCGAAGAAGCCGCTCCCGGCGGCCGACCGGGCGGTCCTCAAGGCGTGGGTCGAGGCCGGGGCCGGGTGGGGGGCCGACCCGATCGACCCGTTCCGGTTCACCACCGCCACCCGGGCCGGGCTCGACTGGTGGTCGCTGCAACCGGTGAAGCGGCCGGCGATCCCGGACGGCGCCAACCCCGTCGACCACCTCGTCCGGGCGAAGCTGGCCGAGAAGGGGCTGACCCCGTCCCCGCCGGCCGACAAGCGGACCCTCCTCCGCCGGGTGACGTTCGACCTCATCGGCCTGCCGCCGACCCCGGAGGAGGTGGCCGCGTTCCTGAAGGACGAGTCGCCGGACGCCTACGAGAAGGTGGTCGACCGGCTGCTCGCGTCGCCGCACTACGGCGAGCGGTGGGCCCGGCACTGGCTCGACGTGGCCCGGTACGGGGAAACGGACGGGTTCGAGCGGAACACCCCCCGGCCGAACTCCTGGCCGTACCGGGACTGGGTGGTCAAGGCCCTGAACGCCGACCTCCCCTACGACCAGTTCGCCCGGCTGCAACTGGCCGGCGATGTCCTGAAGCCCGGCGACCCGGACGCGGTGGCCGCCACCGGGTTCCTGGTCGCCGGGGTCCACAACACCGTTCTGGGCAACGACCAGATGCGGGCCGTCGCCCGGGTCGACGAACTCGAAGACTTGGTCGGGGCGGTCGGGCAGACGTTCCTCGGGCTGACGGCCAACTGCGCCCGCTGCCACGACCACAAGTTCGACCCCCTCGCCCAGGCCGACTTCTACCGGCTGGCCAGCGCCCTGTCCGGGGTCGGCCACGGCGAGCGGGAACTGCCCGTCCCCGGGCTGAAGGCCGAGGTGGCGCGGGTGACGGCGGCCCGGGCGGCGGTGCTGAAGGAACTGGCCGCGGTGGAGGCGCCGGCCCGGGGCGGGAAGGCGGTGCCGCCGGCCCCGCTGGCCGCCTGGGACTTCCGCACGGGGGCCGACGACCGGGTCGGCACCTTGCACGCCAAGCCGGCCGGCGGGGTGAAGCTGACCCCGGCCGGGGCGGTGTTCGACGGGAAGACGGGCTACCTCCGGACCGGCCCGCTGGCCGCCGACCTCCGGGCCAAGACGCTCGAAGCCTGGGTGGCCGTCGACCCGCTGACCCAGCGGGGCGGCGGGGTCGTCACCGTCCAGGCCGCCGACGGGAACACGTTCGACGCCATCGTCTACGCCGAGCAGGAGGCCCGGAAGTGGATGGCCGGGAGCGAGCTGTTCCGCCGGACCAAGCCGTTCGGCGGGGCGGACGAGGCGGCGGGCGGGGCGGTCCACGTCGCCGTCACCTACGCCGGCGACGGGATGGTCCACGCCTACCGGGACGGGGCGGCCCACGGGACGGCGTACAAGACCACCCCGCCGGTCGTATTCAAGGCCGGCGAGGCGACGGTCCAGTTCGGCTGCCGGCACGGGAAGCCGGAGCCGGGGCGGGTGTTGGCCGGGACGGTGGTGGCCGCCCGGGTGTACGGCGAGGCGCTGGCGCCGGCCGAAGTGGCGGCGTCGTTCGCGGCCGGGCCGGGGGGCATGCCCGAGGCCGAGATCGTCGCCAAGCTGTCGGCCGAGGCGAACGCCGAGCGGGCGAGGCTGAAGGAGCGGGCCGCGACGCTCTCCGCCGAACTGGCGAAGCTGCGGGCGAAGGGCGAGCAGAGGGTGTACGCGGTGGTGCCGCAGCCGCCGGGGGTGACGCGGGTGCTGGGCCGGGGGCAGGTCGAGCAGCCGGGGGCGGTGGTCGCCCCGGGCGGGCTGCCGGCCGCGGGCGGGGTGTTCCACTTCGGCCTGCCGCCCGACGCCCCGGACGCCGCCCGCCGGCGGAAGCTGGCCGAGTGGGTCACGTCGCCGGCCAATCCGCTGTTCGCCCGGGTGATGGTGAACCGGGTGTGGCAGCACCATTTGGGGCACGGGCTCGTGCCGACGCCGAGCGACTTCGGGTTCAACGCCGGCCGGCCGAGCCACCCCGAGCTGCTCGACTGGCTGGCGAGCGAGTTCGCCGACCGCAAGTATTCCTTGAAGTCGATGCACAAGCTGATCGTCACCTCGGCGGCCTACCGGCAATCGTCGCTGCCCCGGAAGGAGGCGGTGGCGGTCGACGCCGACAACCGGCTGCTCTGGCGGGTGACGCCGCGGCGGCTCGAAGGGGAGGCGGTGCGGGACGCGATGCTGGCCGCCAGCGGCCGGCTCGACCGGACGGTCGGGGGGAAGGGGTTTTCGGACTACAAGGAGGACAACTTCAACGGGACGGCGTACTTCGAGCCGTTCGACCCGGCCGGCCCGGAGGCCGACCGGCGGAGCATTTATCGGTTCGTGCCGCGGGGCGGGAACGCCGGCCTCTTGGACACCCTCGACTGCCCGGACCCGGCGGCGGCCGCCCCCCGGCGGGCGGTGACGACGACGCCGTTGCAGGCGCTGGCCCTGTGGAACGGCGGGTTCGCCCTGCGGGTGTCGGGGGCGTTCGCGGAGCGGCTGGCGAAGGACCGCCCGGGTGACGTGGGCGGGCAGGTCGGGCGGGCGTGGCAACTGGCGTTCGGCCGGGACCCGACGCCGGAGGAGCGGACGGCGGCCGAGAAGCTGGTCGCGGCCCACGGGCTGGCGGCCCTGTGCCGGGCCCTGTTCAACGCCAACGAGTTCCTGGTCGTCGGCTGAGCCGGCCGGGCGGGTGCGGTATCATGGGGTAGCTTCGCCGGACGGGAGGACGACATGACGACCGAGACGCCGCGCCACACGATCGACCTGACCGGGCTGCCGCCGCACGCCATCCGGGCGGTGGAGGCGGTGGTGGCCGCCTTCCGGTCGGCCAACGGCCAGAGCGCCAACTGGCCCGACCCGCCAGCCGGCCTGACGCCCGAGGAGCGGGTCGCCCGGTGGAAGGAGTGGGTGCGGGCGGCCGCCGTGCCGGGGGTTGTCGCCGACGACAGCCGCGAGGCCATCTACGACCGGAGCACGGAATGACGTTCATCCCCGACGCCAACATCCTGCTCCGGAGTGCGGAGCCGGGCCACCGGCAGCACCGGGAGGCGGACGACTCCGTCACCGCCCTGCTCGGCCGGGGCTACACGCCGTTCATCTTCCCGCAGGCGTACTACGAGTTCTGGGTGGCGGCGACCCGGCCGAAAGCCCAGAACGGGCTGGGCAAGACGCCGGCCGAGGCGGCTGCAGAACTCGTCAAGTTCAAGGCCGTATTCGCCCTCCGCGGCGACGACCCGGCGGTGTACGACGAGTGGGAACAGCTCGTCATCCGGCACAACGTCTCGGGCAAGCCGGCCCACGACGCCCGGCTGGTGGCGGCCATGCTCGTCCACGGGGTCGGCACCCTCCTGACGTTCAACGACCAAGACTTCGGCCGCTTCCCCGGCATCACCGTCCTGACCCCGGCGACCGTCCTCGCCTGGCCGCCGGCCGCCCCGCCCCTACCGCCGGTACCGTGAACGGGCGCGGTGCGCGTGTTCGATTCGGGTTGAGAAGGGGGGTCACCCCCATACTCTGACCCCCGTGAGCTCGTACAACCGGCGTCGCCGGAGTCAACCTCAACTCGGGCGGGGCACCGGACATGGACGGGCAACTCAAGAACTACCTGGCGACCGAACTGACCGAGGGCCAGAAGGGCCGGACCGACCTGCCGAAGTGGAAACTGATTGCCATCGGGGGTCTCGGCGGGGCCGGGCTGGGGTTGTCCTCGTCGTCCGGTGCCCAGGCCCTCTGGCTGCTCGGCCTCATCCCCTTCCTGAGCCTCTACGTCGACCTCCTCTACCGCAACTCCTGCCTGCGGCGGAACCGGATCGAGGCCTACATCGGCGACGCGGACACCGAGGACGCGGACACCGAGCAGGAAGACGGGTGGGCGAAGTTCATCAAACACATGGAGAGCGAGGAAGGGAAGTGGAACTTCTTTTCCGCCGAGGCGACGGCCTCGCTCGGGGCAACGCTCACCTGCTGCGTGGTCGTGGTGCTCTTGGCCTTCTTCCTGGGACCGCCCGGCCCGGTCTTCACCGGCCTGCTGGTCGCCGGCGCGGCCGGCGCCGTCGGGTCCGTTGTCGTCGAGCTGAGCTACTGGTTGCTCGGGGGTTACAACGTGTTCCGCCCTGGTCGCGCTGGCGACCAACAGCGCCGGGATCGGTCGTCGGAATCGACCGAAACTGCAAACGCTTCCGCCCTGGCCCCGCCCGCGGCACCGCCCGTCGTCCCCCCGCCGCAATAGCCGTCACGCCCACTCCACCTTGACCCGCGGCGTCTCGCCGGCCGAGTAGTCGACCACGACCGCGTCGCCGGCCATCGAGAGCGGCTGCGTCGGGTGGCCGAGGCCGTCCACGGCGGTGGCCTGCGACGGGTCCCGGGCGAACCGCAGCTCGGCCGACCCGCCGTACCCCGCACACTCCACGAACTGCCCCACCACCGCCCGGTTCATCCCGTCCCCCGGGTCGCACGGCCGCAGGCTCGACAGGATCAGGCTAGGCATGTCGACGTGGGCCAGCCACGCACTCGCACCGGCCGGCGGCGGGCCCTTCTCGGTCAGGACGATCGGGGCCGGCGACACCCACCCCACCGCCGTCTGCATCGGCTGCTCGCGGTCGAGCGCCAAGAGCAAATCGACCGTCCGCCCCCGCTCGCCTTCCGGGACGAGGACCACGTCGGCCATCCGGCTGCCGTGCCGCTGGACGAACGGCAAGCCGCCGGTGAACAGGAACGACCGCTCGGGCCCCATCCGGACTTCCAGGTAGTCGGCCGAGACGGGCCGGGTCGCCCCGGTCTGGCTGTTCGGACCGTGGACGCCGCGGAACAAGACCGCCCGCTCGTCCCGCCAGCCGACCCGGCAGCCGTAGTACGAGTGCCACGGGTAGCCGGTCGGCTGGTGTGTCACGTCGAGTTCGATGCGGACCTCCAGCACCGGCCGGCCGGCCCAGGCCCGGAACCGCTGCCGGAACGTGGCCAGCAGGTTGTCGTGGGCGTCCCGCAGTTCGCCTTCGGTCGTGATCTCGCCGAGGGCCGCCCCGGCGTTCGTCACCGCCGCCGAGGTGGCCTTCATCGTGCTGCCAGGGTTGAACACGAGCTGCTGGCCGAACCGGGTGGCCCGGGTGCGGAGGTCGCGGAAGCCCCGCAGCCCTCCCGTCGCCGGGTCGATGTCGGCCTCGAAGAACTCGTTGCGGACGACCAGCCCCTCGGCCGACTTGATCCGGGCCTTCGGGTGCGGCGTGTTCGGCGGGGCGGTCCGCGGCACCCAGGCGTACCCGAGCGGTGGGACCTCGACCACGAGCTTGGCCGCGTCGCCGGCGAACTCCGCGGCCTTCACCGGGTCGGCCACCGGGATCGGCCCGCGGAAGCCAGTCAATTCCAGGGCCACCCGCCGGGCGAAGCTGCACGGGTTGAAGACGAGCAGCCCGGGCTGGCCGTCGGCGGCGCGGGCCTGGATGCGGTCGGCCAGCCGGCAGGCGATGTCGGCTTCGAGGTGGGCGAGGGGATCGTTGTCTTGGCGAGCGGGGGGCGTCAGCCCACTGATCTCTTCGGGCACCAGGGGGCTGACGCCCCCCGCTCGCCCAGTCTCAATCGCGTCCTCCGCCTCCGCCAGCTTGCCGAGCGTGGCCGCCTCGTCCGGGCCGGGGTCGGGCGTTAGCGCCCGGTGCAGGGCGGCCAGGGTGAACGCCCCGTCGAGCCGCCGCCGTAAGCGAAGGTGATGCGGGAAGAAGCTGACCGGGTCCGGGAGCCGGCGGTTCGTGACCCGGTCGTCGAGGGCGTCGGCGAAGAACTCGTCCGCGCCCCGGGTGCCGATGTAGTCTCCCGTCGTGGCGTCCGACAGGTAGCGGCCGAGGCCGGTCCACTGGCCCAGGACCGGGGCGAGGTCGGACAGGGCCAGCAGGTCGCGGTACGGCCCGGCTGCCGGCTTTCCCTTGTGGATTAGGGCCACGGCCGGGGCGGCGTCGGAGCTGGTCGCCTGGTACAGGTGGTAGACGAGGTTGAAGAACGTCTGCGGGTCGTGGGCCGGGAGCGGCTCGCGGCAGAAGGCGTCGACCGCCCGGCCGTCCGGCCCCGGCCAGTTCACCGCGGTCGAGCGGAGGGTCGGGATGAGGGCCCCGTCGAACGCGAGCAGCACCGCATGGCGGAAGCCGTGGTGGACGAGCCACGTCGGCAGTTGCGGGTGGTACGCGCTGGTCTTGCGGGCGTAGGCGGCCGGCTCGACGCCGAAGAGGTGGTGGACGGCTTCACGGGCCGCCCGCAGGTTCCACCACTGCGACTCCCACGGCAGGTACGCATCGTCCCGGTCGGCGTAGGCCCCGACGCACAGGTCCACGCTCGGCGGCAGCCCGGGGATGACCTTCGCCTTCAGCTCGGCGAAGCGTTCGGGCTGTTCGTTCGCCAGCCGGTCGAGCGTCTCGCCGGAGGCCAGCAGCGTGAGCGGGACGCCCGCGGCCAGCCCCTCGGGCCACGGGGCCGACAGGTCCTCCGGGTCGGGCATGCACCAGTCGAGCCAGTGGATCGACCCCGGGTAGAGCTGCTCGCGGGCCGTTTGCAGCTTCTCGGCCGCGGCCTTCAGCGGCGTCCGGTAGTCTTCGGCCTTGCCGACCGCCTCGACCGCAGCCGTTACCTCGGCCCAGAACGCCCCGGCGTCGAGCAGCCGGTCGTGGCTCATCGCCTCGAACAGGTTGTCGACCAGGACGTACCCGAATCCGAGGCCGGCGAACAGCCGGACGGCCTCGGCCGGGGCGTCGAACAGCCGCACGTCCTGTCCGTTCTCGGCCAGCGCCTCCTTCAGCCGGCCGAGCGTGTCGGTCCGGTCCGCGACGGCGTGGAACGCGGCGGCCCCGGCCTGCCGGACCCGCTCGCCCCAGTCGTCCGGCTGGTACAGGTGGGGCCCCTGGGGGACGGCGTAGACCGCCCCGGGGGTCGGCTGGTCGTGGTCGTAGGTGTTGGCGACCTGCGGCGGGCCGGCGGCCCCGGCGAGGGCGGCCGGGTGCCACAGGGCGGCCCACCCGTTGGGCCAGGCCGCCACCTCGTCGGCCGCCGTCTGGAGCGGGTACGAGGTCGGCAGCCGGTACGGCGACAGGAGGACGAGCAGGCGGTCGGTCATTGGCGGGCCAGTCTCAAGTCCCAAGTCGGCAAGTCCCAAGTCCGGGTGCGCCTCTCGACTTGAGACGTGCGACTTGATGACTTGATGACTCCGCGGGTCGGTCCCCGGTATATTACGGGAACCCGCCCCGCACCCCCGAGGTCCGCCCCGTGGCGAAGACCCGCGCCGCCCCCCCGCCGCCGACGCCGAGCCCGGTCGGGGTCGCCCGGCTGGCCCGGGCCGGGGACTGGGCGGCCGCCGTCACCCAG
>JAIEQO010000248.1 GCA_019747655.1 Gemmataceae bacterium
CTGGGGCCGCCGGAAGAAGGCGTCCGGCGGCAGCTTCGGCTTGCCGTCGCCGGCCGGCGACCCCGGCGGCAGGGCCGGCTTCGCGGGGCCCGCGGCGGCTTCGGGCGAGCCCGGGGCGGTGACTTCCGGGCTCGGGGTGGGGGCCGGCGGGGTGGTGCTAGTGCTGGTCGGGTTGTCCATCGTCGGGCTCCTGCCGGGGCGGCTCTCCGGCCCCGTCTGGTAAACTTATCCGAGCGGCCCGATGCGGACAACCGACCGGGGCCGGCCGTACAACGGGCGGATGGCCCCCGCGACCCGCAAGCGCCTGTGGCTGGCCGTCAAGACGGTGCTGGCGGCGGTGATCGTGGTCGGGGTGGCCCGGCTGTTCGCCCGCATCCTGACCGCCCCGGAGTTGAACCCGTACCCGTTCGCCCTGCGGGTCGAGTACCTGGTCCCGGCCGGGCTGCTCTACCTGCTGGCCCACACCTGCTGGGCCGGGTTCTGGGTCCGGCTGTTGCACAGCCAGGGCATCCGGGTCCGGTTCCTGGCCGGGCTGCGGGCGTACTTCGTCAGCCAGTTCGGGAAGTACGTCCCGGGTAAGGCGCTGGTGATCCTCTGGCGGGTCCGGCTCCTCCGCGGGACCCCGGGCGCCCGGCCGCTGGCGGTCGGGGTGACGGCCACCTACGAGACACTGACCAGCATGGCGGCCGGGGCCCTGATCGGGGTGGCCCTGCTGCAGGACCTGGGGGTACTGCCGCCGGAGGTCGGGGGGAACGTCGGCCTCCTGCTCGCGGTCGGCGGACTGCCGGTGGTGCTGGGGGTGGTGAACAAGCTGGCCGCCCGCCGGTCGAACCGGCTCCGCGGGCCGGACGCCCCGCCGCTACCGAGTCCGCCGGTCGGGCTGCTCGTCCAGGGGTTGTTGCACGGGGCCGTGGGCTGGTGCCTATTGGCCCTGAGCCTGGCCCTGACGGTCCGGGCCGTCGCACCCGAGCCGCCGGGGTGGGGTTGGGACGCCTTCCGGACCGACCTCGGGGCCGTTAGCATCGCCTATGTGGTCGGGTTCGTCGTATTAGTAGCCCCGGGGGGCCTCGGGCCACGTGAATACCTGTTGCAAGTGCTCCTGACCCCCCGGTTCGCGGCCGGGCCGACGCCCGAGCTGGCCGCCGCCCAGGCCACGGTCGTCGCCCTCGTCCTGCGGCTCACCTGGCTGATCCCCGAACTGCTCGTGTCGGTCGGCCTGTACCTCTGGCGTCCCCCGCCCGCGGAGCCTTTACCGTGACCACGACGATGTCTCTGCCCGGGCCGGCCGCCCCGCCGGTCGTCGGTGGCCCGACGCCGTTCACCGTCCCGACCGGCCCGGGTGCCGGGGCGCCGCCGGACCGCGAGCCGGTCCGGGAGCCGGCCGAGGTGCCGGTTGCCGATCACCGGCTGGTGTCGCTGGTCATCCCGGTGTTCAACGAGTCCGAGAGCCTCGACCCGCTGTACGTCGAGATCGCCGAGGTGGCGGCCGCCCACCGGCTGAACCTCGAAGTCGTCTTCGTGGATGATGGCAGCACGGATGCCTCGTGGGCGACCATCACCCGGCTGGCGGCGGCCGACGGGCGGGTCCGGGGCGTCCGCTTCCGCCGGAACTTCGGCAAGGCGGCGGCCCTGGCCGCGGGGTTTAAGGCGGCCCACGGCAAGTCGGTCCTGACCCTCGATGCCGACCTTCAGGACGACCCGCACGAAATCCCCCGCTTCCTGGCCGCGCTCGACGAGGGGCGGGAGGTGGTCAGCGGGTGGAAGAAGGTCCGCCACGACCCGTGGCACAAGGTCTGGCCGAGCCGGGTGTTCAACCGGCTGGTGGGGGCCATGACCGGGGTGCGGCTGCACGACCACAACTGCGGGATGAAGGCGTACCGCTCGGAGGTCCTTCAGGAGGTCCGGCTGTACGGCGAGCTGCACCGCTTCGTGCCGGTGCTGGCGGCGGCCCGCGGGTTTACGGTCGGCGAGCTGGTCATCAACCACCGGCGGCGGAAGTTCGGCCACTCGAAGTACGGCGTCCGGCGGTTCGTGAAGGGGTTACTCGACCTCGTCACGGTGAAGTTCCTGACCGGGTTCGGCCACCGGCCCCAGCACCTGCTCGGCAACCTCGGGCTGATCCCCACGGCCGTCGGGCTGTTCGGGCTGCTGGTGCTGGCCGCGAACGCCGTCGTCCGGCTGGCCAGCGACCACACCGTCGGGTTCGGCCCGAACACCCAGATCGTGGTCTCGATCCTGTCGGTCGGGCTGCTCCTGTTCGGGGCGCAGCTTGTGATCGCCGGGCTGGTGTCCGAGCTGATCGTGGACCGCGACCCGGACGACCTGGAGCCGTACTCGGTCTCCGAGCGGACCGTGCCCCACATGCCTACGGGATGAAGGCAAAGACTGGGCCGCAGATGACGCAGACTTCGGCGCAGATGAAGCCGGATCGGAACCAATCCATTTTTCTGATCTGCGTCCTTCTGCGTCCGCCGATCTGCGTCATCTGCGGCCCAGTCTTTCTTCCGGATTTCATCTCATGCCGCCTTCCGACGGGTCCGACCTCCGCCGCTCGGCCTACCTGCTGCTGACCGCGGCCGCCGTCGCCGTCGCCGCGGCGAAGGTGGTCGGGGCCGAGGGGGTGCTGGAGCCGAGCCGGTACACCGCCCCGACCCCGGACGGGTATTCGGCCGTCCCGCCCGACCCGCCCCGGTACTGGCCGAAGGAGCGGCCCGAGCCGACCCCCGCCCACAGCTCGAACGACAAGTCCCGCTGGGCCACCGTCCGGGCGCTGGTCGAGGACGGCACCTACGCCATCGGCACCCGGTCGTACCCCGACGGCGGCAACCCGAAGCGGTACCGGGACGAGGGGATCAGGGCCGAGCCGGGGTACGCCAGCACCGATGTCGTCCTCCGGCCGTTGGACGAGGTGGACAAAGGTAAGGCCGTCACGAAGGAATTCTATAGCAGCAAGCCGCCGCTCTTCTCCACGCTCTTGGCCGGCGAGTATTGGGTCCTCAACAAGGCCCTGGGCTGGAACCTTGACCGCGACCGCTGGCTGGTCATCCCGACCATCCTGCTCACCGTCAACGTCCTGCCGTTCGCCGTCTACCTCGTGCTGCTCGGGCGGCTGCTCGACGCAACCGGGAAGGGCGACTTCGGCCGGCTGCTGGCGTTCACGGCCGCATGCTTCGGCACCTTCCTGACCACCTTCGCCGGGACGCTCAACAACCACCTGCCGGCGGCGTTCTGCGTCCTGTTCGCGTCGTACCCCCTCCTCCGGGCGATGGCGGAGGGGACCGACATGACGCCCCGCGGCTACTTGTGTTGCGGCTTCTTCGCCGGCTTCGCGGCCACCTTCGACCACCCGGCCGCCGCATTCCTGGCCGCCGTCGGGCTGCCGTTGCTGATCGCCCGGCCCCGGCCGGCGCTCTTGTTCTTCGTCCCCGCGGCCCTGATCCCCGTGCTGGCCCTGGTGGCGTGCAACGTGATCGCCCTGGGCACGGTCGAGCCGGTCTACGACAAGTTCGACACGCCGTGGTACAAGTACGACGGGAGCCACTGGTCGAAGCTCGGGACGCCACAGGGGAAGGGGCTCGACTTCAACGACGAGCCGACCACGACCTACGCCTTTCACCTGCTCCTCGGGCACCACGGTTGGTTCAGCCTGACGCCGGTGTTCGTGCTCGGGCTGGCCGGGCTGGTCGGGCTCGGCATCCGCAGCGCCCCGGACGTGCGGAAGCTCCGCACGGCGAAGGGGACCGGCTGGACCCCGGCCCTGTGGGCGGCGATGACGCTGGTGGTGTCGGCGGTCGTGTTCGGGTTCTACCTTACCAAGACGAAGAGCTACAACTACGGCGGGTTCACCAGCGGCCCGCGGTGGCTGTTCTGGCTCATCCCGCTCTGGCTGCTGGCCGTCCCGCCGGCCGCGGACCGGCTCGCCCGGTCGGCCGCCGGCCGGCTGGTGTGTGCCGTGCTGCTGGGGCTGTCGGTGCTGTCCGCGTTCTACCCGTCGTGGAACCCGTGGCGGCACCCGTGGCTGCACCAGCTCCTCGAATACACCGGCGTCCTCCGGTACTGACCCATGCCCGTCCCCGACCCGTCGGACCCGCCGCTGGTGACCCTGATCGGGCCGTCGGTCAGCCGCCGGCCCCGGCCGGGGTTGTGGGAAGCCGGCATCTTCACCGTGGTCTACGCGGTCGTCGTGTTCGGATCGATGTTCGCCCTGGCCGGCGGGGCGGTGGTGGCGGCCCTGGTGTTCGGCGGCCCGAACGCCCTCCAGGTCCCGGAGGGCGACGACGGCCCGCTCTTGCCGCCGGCGCTCGGCAACGTCCTCGGCCCGGCGATCGTCCTGGCCTACATCGCCGGGGCGGCGTTCACCCTGTACATGATGCGAACGGTGATCGGCTGGGGCTGGGCCCGGGAGGTCGGGCTGGACCGGCTCCCGCCGGCCCACGTCGCCCTCGCCTTGGCCCTCTTCCCGGCGTTCACCGTCGGCAGCGACCTTCTGGCCGGGGCCGTGACACACCTCTTCGGGGCCGACCCGTTCCAGGCCGACGCCGAGCGGACCCTGGCCGACCTGCTCGGCCGCTTCCACTGGTCGTTCGCGGTGCTGGCGGTCGGCATCTGCCCGGGGGTGGCGGAAGAGCTGTGGTGCCGGGGGTTCCTCGGGCGGGGGCTGGTCGGGCGGTACGGCCCCTGGCTCGGCGTCCTGTTCACCTCAATGTTCTTCGGGCTACTCCACATTTACCCGCCGGCCTACGTCCTCATCACCGCCGTGATGGGGGCGGTCCTCCACTTCACCTACCTGATGTCGCGGTCGCTCTGGGTGCCGATCCTGCTACACGTTCTGAACAACAGTTTGGCCGCCCTCGGGGCTGTCGGCATGTTGCCGGGGTCGGTCGCGGCCGGGGTTCAGAACCCGACGGCCGTGCTCGTCGCCCTGACGGCCGGCGGGCTAATCGCGTCCGGGCTGGCGATGTGGGCCGCCCGAGACCCGAGCCGTCGTAAGCTGGCGGTAGTTGCTGGACTCATCGGGGTTACGTCCTCCGGCCTCTTAGTCCGAGAACTCTGGCCCTGAGCACCCGTTTTTCCCCGTTCTGACAGATTTTTTCTTGACAGGATTCGTTCCGTCGGAATGGGATTCGGCAGGCGCGGGGTGTGTCTCCGGGCTGGAACCATCCGGGCCGGCGGCCCGACGCCCGGGCTTCCCCGCCGGTCCGCGGGGAAGTATCGTAACAGCATCTCCAGTTCGGGTGCCCCCCACGCGATGGCCAGCAACCCGAGTGCGTTCCTCGTCGCCCGCCGGGACGACGGGTTCGGCGACGTGTACCCGCTGCAAGGCGGGACCCGGTACACCCTCGGCCGGGCCCCGACCAACCGGATCGTCCTGCGGGACGAGCTGTGCAGCCGCGAGCACGCCGAGGTGTTCCCGGCCGAGGGCGGGTGGTTCGTCCGCGACCTCGGCAGCCTCAACGGCACCCACCTCAATGGCGAGGCCCTGCGGAAGGAGGCCCGGCTGGGGCCGCGGGACGACCTCCGGGTCGGCCGGGCCCAGCTCGTGTTCATCGAGGACCTGACCCAGCTCCCGGACCTGCCCCAGGGCCGGCCGGCCCGCCCGCCGGACCAGGGGGACGGGCTGGAGATCAAGAAGCGGCTCGGGCAGACCCGCTACCTCCCCCCCGTCGCCCCCCCGCCCGGGGCCACCCCGACCCCGGACCCGGCCCGGCACGAGACCCGCATCCCGCCGTCCCAGGCGGTCGGGGTGCTGTACCGGCTGGCCCTGGACATGGCCGACGCCGCCACCCCGGCCGAGCTGGCCGAGCTGGTCGTCGACGCCCTCTTCCGGGCCACCCCGGCCGAGGTGGCGGCCGTCCTGGCCCTGAAGGAAGGCCGGGAGTTCGAGCCGGTCGCCTACCGGCACCGCGGCCCGGGCCAGCAGACGTACCACAAGGTCTCGAACTTCCTCAGCCACGAGGTCCTGTCCACCAAGCAGGCGGTGCTGGCCGAGAACGTAGCCCAGGAGCGGCACCTGAAGGACCGGGACAGCATCGCCGAGCTGCGGGTGGCCAGCCTGATCTGCGCCCCGGTCGCGGCCGACGGGCAGGTGGTCGGGCTGTTGCACCTGTACCGGACCTCGATCACCGCCCCGCTCAACCCGGACGACCTGGAGTTCGTGCTGGCCGCCGCCCGCCAGCTCGGGGCCGTCTGGCACCGGCTCCGCCAGCAGGCGTCGCTGGCGGTCGAGAACCGCAGCCTGAAGGACCAGCTCAAGCTCGAAAGCGAACTGGTCGGCGAGAGTTCGGCCCTGGCGAAGGTCGAGGCCCAGGTCCGGCGGGTGGCCGAGACGAAGGCGACGGTGCTCATCCGCGGCGAGAGCGGGGTCGGCAAGGAGCTGGTGGCCCGGGCCATCCACGCCCACAGCCCGCGGAAGGACCGGCCCTACGTCACCCTGAACTGCGCCGCCCTGACCGAGACGCTGCTCGAAAGCGAACTCTTCGGCCACGAGAAGGGGGCGTTCACCGGGGCGACCGAGCGGATGGCCGGGAAGTTCGAGGCGGCCGACGGCGGGACCATCTTCCTGGACGAGATCGGGGAGATGGCCGCGGCCACCCAGGCCAAGTTCCTGCGGGTGTTGGAGGGGCACCCGTTCGAGCGGGTCGGCGGGAACACCCCGATCAAGGCCGACGTGCGGGTGGTGGCCGCGACCAACCGTCCGCTGGAGGAGGCCGTCCGGGCCGGGACGTTCCGCCGGGACCTGTTCTTCCGGCTTCAGGTCGTGCAGATCGACGTGCCGCCGCTGCGGGACCGGGCCGACGACGTGCCGCTGTTGGCCGAGCACTTCCTCCGCCGGTTCGTCCGGGAGACGGGACGGAAGATCCGGGGGTTCACGCCGGAGGCGGTGGAGAAGCTGCGGGCGTACCGCTGGCCGGGGAACGTCCGGGAGCTGCGGAACGTGGTCGAGCGGGCGGTGGCCCTCGGGGCGGGGCCGGTGATCGAGGCGGCCGACGTGTGGCTGTCCGAGCTGGATGTCGGGGCCCCGGTCCTGAGCGAGGGCAGCGGCGGGGGCTACCGGCCGGAGTCCATCGACGAGGTCGAGAAGCGGCACATCCGTGAGACCCTGCGGCACACCGACTGGAACAAGTCGCAGGCGGCCGCGATCCTCGGGATCGAGCGGTCCACCCTGGACCGGAAGATCAAGGGTTACGGGCTGGCCAAGTAAATTCGGGCCGCACGATGAAGACGCAAGACGCACGATCCGAACCATGAATTCGGTTTGATCGTGCGTCTCCTGTCTTCATCGTGCGGCTCCTCCGTTCCTCAACCCGTCCACGAACTTCTGCAAGTCTGTCGGCAGCGGCATCGTCCAGTGCAGGGCGGCCCCGCTGGCCGGGTGCTTGAACCCCAGTTCGGTCGCGTGCAGGGCCAGCCGGGGGGCGTTACTCCGGTCGTCGAACACCGTCCCGTCGGCCCGCTTGACGTACACCTTGTCGCCGCAGACGGGGTGCCCGGCCTCGGACAGGTGGATGCGAATCTGGTGCGTCCGGCCGGTCTCCAGCCGGCACGACAGCAGCGTGTACCCCGGCAGCCGCTCCTCGACCGTGATGTGCGTGACGGCCTCCTTGCCGGCGTTGGGCAGCGGCGTGCTGCCGCGGCGGCCGTCGCCCCGGTCGGTGACCAGCCGGGACCGGATCGTCCGCGGGGTGAACACCCCGGGCACCACAGTCAGATACCGGCGGACGACGGTGTGGTGGCGGAACTGCGACCCGAGTTCGCGCTCGGCGAGAGCCGTCCGGGCGAACGCGACGAGGCCGCTCGTCTCCTTGTCGAGCCGGTGGACGACCCGGAGGAACGGTAGGTCGCGGGCCGGCCGGCCGAGCTGGTGGGCGATCGCCCACTGGGTCAGGTCCTGCAGGGTCGGGTCGAGCTTCCGCCGCTCCTCGGACCACTCCCACTCCTTCGGGTGGCGGACGGTGTTCACCCCCGGCGGCTTCTCGACCACCACGACGTGATCGTCGAGATGACGGACGACGAGCCGTTCCGGGTGGGCGGTGCGGGGCAGGGGCTTCGGCTGCTCCAGCAGGACGACCACCTCGCCCTCCTTCAGCCGCCGGGCGTCGTCCGAGCTGACGGCGTCGCCGACCTTGACACGCCGGGCGGCGATCAGCTTCCGCACCTCGCCCCAGGACGGCCCGCCGAGCCGGGACCGGAGGACCTTGGCCAGGGTGTGCCCGGCCTCGGCGGCCGACACGGCAAACGGCGGCAGGGCGGCCATCAGTCCCACCAGACGCGGAGGACGACGGCGTCGGACCGGCTACCCCCGAGGAGACCGTCGGCCGCCCTTCCGCGGTACTCATCGACCTCATCGGCCTGCCAACCCGCGGCGAGCGACCGGAGCCGGGGCGTGGGCCGGCGGTCGTGCAGGACGTACACGGTGTCCACGTTCCGGCCGGAGGCGATGTCCCGCAGGGTGATGAGGTCGTTGAGCCGGCACATGACCACCCCGTCCCACAGCCCGCGGTGGGCGAGCAAGTCCCGGACAACCCGGAACGGGTCGAAGGCGTTGAACCCCGACTCCAGCATTTGCATCAACTCGAGCTTCTGCGGGCGAGACAGCTCGTTGTCCGGGGCGTTCCACAGGGCGACCTGCCAGGCGTCCCGGTCGCGGTCGGCGGGCAACGTTACCGGCATCGGATTACCCCCAGTTCGGCCTCACGTCTTCCCCCCGGCTTCATCTTCCCCGTCTTCGGCCCCGAAGTCCACGCCGGACCACTCCCCTTCGGCCTCCGGGTCGGGGATGTCCATGTACGCCCCGCAGTGCGGGCAGTCCTGGGTGGACCCGGCCGAGGCCGCCGGCCAGTCGGACGACCTCCTGCACTCCTCGCACGTCGCCGATACCGTCCCGGTCCGGGCCGCCCGCTTCAGCAGCCGCTCCTGGACCTCCCGCAGCTCCTCCCGGGCCTCGGCGATGGTAGCCCGGGCCGGCTCCGCCTGGTCGACATCGAGCACCCGGACCTCGATCACCGGCGGGGGCGGCTCAGTGAACCCGAGGGCGTCCCCGGCCGGCGGGACCGCCGGCGGCGGCACCACCTCGCACGCAAACCCCTTCCGCCCGAGCCACTCGGCCAAGGCGTTCGCCCCGGCCAGGTCGCCGGCCGTCCCCACACACCGCGGGTCGAGTGCGTCGGCCATCGGTCAGCTCCCCTCGGGCGTGATCGACTTCGGGCCCGCCACGGCTTGTACCGCCGGGCCTACGACTTCCGGCCCGGCCGGTCGCCGGCGGTTTTGGTCAGCGACGGGTCAGGCCGCTCGCCCGCCGCCCCGCCGGCGGCCGGGTTGGCGACCGAGTGATCGTAGTCGGCACGGGCGGTCGCGTCGGCCCGCCCCCGCCGGGCCCGGACGGCCTCCTGAGGCGGGTCCGCCGGGATCAGGCCGTCGCAGCCGCCGACCGGGTTCGTCCGGCCGGGCTTGGCGAGGGCTTCCCGGACCTCGAAGCCGTTCTCCGGCTTGAAGAACGGCATCAGGGCCCGCGGCAGCTCCCGGTCGCCGAGGCTCCCGGCCGTCCGCACCGTCTTCCCGGTGAACGGGTCGACCCCCGTGCGGTACATGCAGGTAGCGATGTCGAACGGCTTGTCACTTTGCATAAAGTCGCATAGACTATTCTGGGCGCTGTGGTTCGTTCGAGAAAGGGCCGTCATGGTGGCCAAGCGACCGAAGGCAGCGGGCAAGGAGGCTACGCTGGTGTCACGCGCGTTCTCGTACATCTGGTTCTCGTCCAAGAAGCAGCAGAAGGGCGAGAGCTTCCGGCGGCAGTCCGAATTCGCCGTCGAGGTCTGCCGGGAAAACGGCTGGGTGTTGGACGAGACCCTCACCCTGAGCGACCTCGGGGTGTCCGCGTTCCGCGGGGCGAACGCCAAGGTCGGTGCCCTCGCCGAGTTCCTGGAAGCCATCCGGATCGGCCGCGTACTACGAGGGTCCGTCCTCGTCATCGAGAGCATCGACCGCCTCTCCCGGAATAAGGTCGGCGAGGCGCTCCAACTCTTCATTTCCATCCTAAACAGCGGGGTCTCGATAGTCACCCGCGAACCGCGGCGGACGTACACCCAGGACTCGATCAACGACATCGCGGCCCTGCTCGAACCGCTGATCTACATGAGCCGCGCCCACGAGGAGTCGGCCACGAAGTCTTTCCGGCTGAAGGACGCCTGGGCCAAGAAGAAGGAACGAGCGGCTACGCAGGGGCTGCCCATGACCAGGATGGCCCCTCGATGGCTGGAACTGACCGAGAAGGGCTACAAGCTCATCCCGGACCGGGCGGCGACCGTCCGCGAAATCTTCCGGCTTAGCGCCGAGGGTCTGGGGGTGCAGCGCATCCTCAGTTACCTGGTCGCCCACCCGAAGAAACACCCGCCGTTCGGCGACTCCGGCCGCTGGCGGGATTCCTACGTCCTCCAGATTCTGTCCAACCGGGCGACGTTCGGGGAGTTCCAGCCCCAGATGCGGGACGAGGGGGACCGTCGGGTCGATTGCGGCCAGCCGATTAAGAACTACTTTCCGCCGGTCGTCAGCGAGGAACTGTCCTTCCAGGTGCAGGCCGGGATGAAGGCGAGGTTCCGCGTGCTGGGCAGGCCGGGCGAGTTCGAGACGAACCTGTTCACCGGGATCGTCTTCCACGCCGAGGATCGGACCACGATGTCGGTCCACACGTTCCGGCAGGCCACGACGGCCGGAGGGGAGACACGCCCCTACCGCTACCTCACCTCCGGTGCCACCGCCAACGGATCGACCCGCCGCGGCAAGGGGCTGTCTTTCCCTTACCCGCCGTTTGAACAGGCTATGCTCCAGTCGCTGTCAGAGCTGACGGCTGCCGACGTGCTGGGCGAAGAAGGAGAAGGCGACGAGCGCGAAACCGAAATCGCAAACCTGACCGGCAAGCTTGTGGTACTCGACCACCGCATCCAGGAGGCCGAACAGAAGGCTGCCGACCCAACCGAAGAAGACCCGGAGGTCTATGTCGGGCTGCTGAAGACGCTGCACAAGTCAAAGCGGGAAGCCGTCCGACGGCTTGAAGAGCTGAAGGCCGACGCGGCGAGTTGCAAGGCAGTCAACCTCGGCGAGGTGCAGTCCCTGCTCGGGCTGCTCGGTTCAGTAAAGGGCGACGAGTTGAAGGAAGTGCGGCGGAAGCTGAAGGCGAAGGTCCGCAGCGTCGTGAGCGAAATCTGGGTTCACATCACCCGCGTCACGCACATGAGCCGCGTTGCCCAGGTGCAGATCCACCTGCGGAACGGGACCATCAAAAAGCTGGCGATACAGCACACCTCCGGCTTGCGGGCGAACTCCCGCAAGTCCACCTGAGACAGGTCAGGGAAGGGGGCGAGCGTAACAGGCTCTGATGCTCTGTGGAATCCATCAGCAGCGGGCCGCCACGAGCATGAGGTTGTGGGTCAGGACGCGGGGCGGGCACTCCCAC
>JAIEQO010000131.1 GCA_019747655.1 Gemmataceae bacterium
AGGGCCGCCCGCACGTCCGCGGGCACGTCCGCCGGGTCGGCCGTCAGCCCGCCGCGGGCGTCGAGCGCGGCCAGCTCGGCGTCGAGCTTCCCCGGCTCGGTCGGCCCGGCGGGCTCGGCGGTCGGGACGCGGAGGACGAATCGGTCGGCGCGGGCGGGGAAGGTCAGCCCGGGCGGGTAGGCCGGCGGCGGGCCGCAGCCGGCCAGGGCCGCGAGCAGGACGGCCGCGGCGACGGCCCGGCGGGTGTGTGCGGGTCGCGGCATATCAACACGAACCGCCGGCGTGGGCCGGCCGGCAACCCCCGGCCTCACATCGCCATCCGCCACCGGGTCCAGATGTCCGAGAACACCAGCAGGTAGAAGATGCCGATGAAGAACAGCGAGCAGAAGGCCGACAGGGTGACGGCCGTGTCGCCCCGCCGCATGTGCATCCAGTAGTACGCCACCAGAACCGCCTGGACGCTGGCGATCCCGAGCTGGATGTAGATGGCCGACTTCCCGAGCGGGGTGGTGGACAGCAGGATGTTGGCCACCGCCAGCCCGAGGACGACCAGGTACACCACGAACATGGCGGCCGGGTTGTCGACGTCGTGCATCGTCGACGGGCCGTCGGTCTTGTGCTCGGGCGTGTGCATGGCAGCGGTCTCGGGTCAGTATTCGTAGGGCGGGTCGAGCGGTGCGTCAGCACCGCGAGGCCTGCCGTTCACCTCGCGTGGCAGGCCTCGCCGGTCCTCCGGACCGGCTCGACCCGCCCTACGGGCGCTAATGCCCCGCCGCGTGGGCGCCGGCCCCGGCCAGGTACAACAGCGGCATCAGGAACAGCCAGATCATGTCCACCAAGTGCCAGTACAGGCTGACCACCTCGACGGTGCTGTAGTTCTCCGGCGGAATCTTCCCCGTCGCCGCCTGCTGGACCAGCCAGAGGATGCACCCGAGGCCCACGAGGATGTGGATCCCGTGGATGCCGGTCATGGTGTAGTAGAAGCAGAGGAACAACTGCACCCGCCCGGGGCCGATGTACGCCGGGTCGGTGTGCGACTTGTCGGCGTTGTTCTTGGCCAGGTCGACCGCCCAGTGCTGGGCCGTCCCGTGGTGGTCGCCGCCGTGCCCGGCGTGCAGCTCGAGCTCGGCCTTGGCCAGCTCCTGCCGGAACATCTCCCCGGGGACGAACCGCTCGTGGATGTCGGTGTAGTACTCGAACGCCTTGAACCCCATGAACCCGGCCCCGAGGGCGAACGTCGCCAGCAGGTGCCGGATCAGGGCCCGCCGGTCGCCGAGCTGGGCCGCCCGGATGGCCAGGGTCATGGTCAGGCTGCTGGTGATCAAGAGGCCGGTGTTGATCCCGGCCACCCACAACAGCAGGTGGCTGCTGGCGAACGCGAACTCGTTCGGGTACCAGTACCGGTAGACGGTGTAGGCGACGAACACCCCGCCGAAGAACAGCACCTCGGTGACCAGGAAGAACCACATCCCCAGCCGCTCGGCCGCGTGCTGCTGCTCCAGGTTGTCGAAGTGGTGCTTGAGCACCCCGTGGTGGTTAGCCGACAACGTGGGTCTCCTTCTGCATCGGACCGGCCGGGCCGGTCGGCCCGTCGTGGGAGGCCGGGTCGTCGGCCGACCCGGGGCCGGGCGGCTCGGGCAGCCCGCGGCCGAGCTGGTCGACCCCGATCGCGTACTCGTACGGGCCGCACACCACCACCGGGTTGCGGTCGAAGTTGAACACCGGCGGGGGGCTCGACGACACCCACTCCAGCCCGGTCGCGCTCCACGGGTTGGCCGACGCCTTTTCCCCGAAGAACAGGGACAGGGTCAGGTAGAACCCGGGCAGGAGGTAGCCGAACCCGAGGACGCTGGCCCCGGCGGTGGACAGGACGTTGTACACCTGGAACTCGGGCGGGTAGTTCGGGTACCGCCGGGGCATGCCGTGGTAGCCGAGGACGAACTGGGGCACGAAGGTCAGGAAGAACCCGACGAAGATGATGGTGGCGCTCGCCCGGCTCCAGAAGTCCGAGTACATCCGCCCGGTCATCTTCGGCCACCAGTAGTGCAGGGCCGCCAGGTACGCCAGCACCATCCCCCCGACCATCACGAAGTGGAAGTGGGCGACCACGAAGTAGGTGTCGTGCAGGTGGATGTCGGTCCCGAGGGTGGCCAGGAACAGGCCGGTGACGCCGCCGACGGTGAACAGCACCAGGAACGCCAGGACGAACAGCATCGGGGCCTGGAAGGTGATCGACCCGCGGTACAGCGTCGCCACCCAGTTGAACACCTTGATCGCGCTGGGGACGGCCACCAGCATCGTCAGGAACGAGAACAGGATGGCCGAGTAGTAGGCGATCCCGGCCACGAACATGTGGTGGGCCCAGACCATGAACCCGACCACCGCGATCCCGACGCTGCTCCAGGCCACCGCCTTGTACCCGAAGATGTTCTTCCGGGCGAAGCAGGTGATGACCTCGGAGATCACCCCCATCCCGGGGACGATCATGATGTACACGGCCGGGTGGCTGTAGAACCAGAACAGGTGCTGGTACAGGACCGGGTCGCCGCCGATCGTCGGGTCGAAGATGCCGATCCCGGCCACCCGCTCGACCATCAGCAGGACCAGGGTGATGGCCACCACCGGGGTGCCGAGGAGCTGGATGAAGCTGGTCGCGTACATCGACCAGATGAACAGCGGGAGCCGGCCCCAGGTCATCCCCGGGCACCGCATCTTGTGGACCGTCACCATGATGTTCAGCCCGGTCATGATCGAGCTGAACCCGGTGATGAACACGCCGAACACCCCGGGGGTGACGTTCGAGGTCGAGTACCGGCTGGAGTACGGCGGGTACAGGGTCCAGCCGGTGTCGACCCCGCCGGCCAGGACCGACCAGACCAGGAACCCGGACCCGACCATGTACACGTACCAGGAGGCCAGGTTGAGCTTCGGGAAGGCCAGGTCCTTGGCCCCGATCATCATCGGGACGAAGAAGTTCCCGAACACCGCCGGGATCGACGGGATCAGGAACAGGAACAGCATGACCACGCCGTGGGCGGTGAACGACCGGTTGTAGGCGTCCTCGGTCATGATCGCCCCGTCCGGGGCGAGCAGGTTCAGCCGGACCAGCCCGGCGGCCAGCCCGCCGACGGTGAAGAAGAAGGTGAGCGACACCAGGTAGAGGATGCCGATCCGCTTGTGGTCGACGGTGAACAGCCAGGACGCCGCCGTGTGGGCGACGTTCAGGTAGTTCTTGGCCGGCGGGGTCGGCTCGGGCGGGACCGGCCCGACCCGCGGCTCGTCGTGAACGATGATGCTCATGTGTGGTTAATTCCCCCCGGCGGACGGGGACGGCTTGGGCGTCGGCGGGGTGTTCCGCGGGGCCCCGTAGGGCGGCGGGAACAGGTCGTTCGGCGGGACCGACTGGCCCGGCTTGAGCCACTTGATGTACGCCACCAGCTCCCGCAGCTCCTCCTCGGTCGTCTGGCCGTTGACCCCGGGGCCGAAGTTCCCCGGCATCACCGGCTTCCACCCCTGGTGGACCTTGGCCCGCGGGTTGACGATCGACTCCCGGATGTACTGCTCGTCGGCCGCCGCCGTGGTCCCGTCCTCCAGGGGAATCTCGGCCCCGTACAGCCCCTCCAGGTTCGGGGCCCGGGGGGCCCGGCGGGTCCCCTGCCCCTCGTTCGTGACGTGGCACCCCTGGCACTGGAGCCGCTGGAAGTGCTGCCACCCCTTGAACGCCAACGACCCGTCGACCGGGTTGTCCGACCCCTGGACCCCGCCCTTCCCCTCCAGGAACTGCTCGAACTCGGCCGGCGGGACGACCTTGATCTTGCCGACCATCAGCGAGTGCCAGGCCCCGCAGTACTGGTCGCAGAAGACGTGGAAGTCGCCGAGCTTCGTGGGGTTGTACCAGGTGCTGACGTACCGCCCGGGGATGACGTCGATCTTCTGCCGGAACGCCGGCACCCCGAAGTCGTGGATCACGTCCTCGGAGATGAACGTCACCTTGACCGGCCGGCCGAGCGGCAGGACCAGGGCCCCGATGTCGGCCCGCTCCTCGGGGGTCATGTTCCGCGGGTTCCCGCCGATGATCACCCGCTGGCCGTTCGGGTACTGGGCCTTCCACATCCACTGCTTGCCGATGACGAAGATCTCGGGGATGTCGTTGGGCACCTGGACGGCCCGGTCGTAGATGTACACCCCCCAGGCGAAGAAGGTCAGGAAGATCATCAGCGGGGTGACCGTCCAGAACAGCTCCAGCCGGTGCGACCCGAGGATGCGGGGGGTCGACCCGGTGGTGTTCTGCCGCCGGTAGCGGACGCAGAAGACGGTGACCAGGGCCATCACCAGGAGGGTCCCGGCGGCCGTCACCGCGGTGATGTACCAGAACAGCGGCTCGAACAACTGGCCGACCTCGGACGCCGCCTCCGGCAGGGCCGGCAGCGACCCGGTCTGGTACCCGGACCCGTACCCGTTCTGGTTCACGCCTCACCCCCCGCCGGGCGGTCGGCCCCGGCCGCGACCAAACCCTCGGCCGGGCCGCCGGCGGCCCGGGCCCGCCGCCGCTCCCGCACCCGGAAGACGACCACCGCCACGACCAGCCCGGCCACCGTCAGGATGCCGCCGACCCGGACCGCCCCGAGGACGGTCATCGAGTACCGGTGTTCGAGGGCGTCGAACCGGTAGCACGACAGGATCAGCTTGTCCACGAGCGACCCGACCTTCCCGTCCGACGCCTCGACCAGCGACAGCCGCAGGGTCGTGCTGCCGCCCGGGACCCGGTACTCGCCGTCGTACTTCACCCCGTAGAAGTACCGGGCGACCTTCCCCTCCGGCGTCAGCACCACCACCCCGATCGGGTGGTCGTACTCCTTGAACGCCTTGTCGTAGACGAACTTGAAACCGACCGCGTCGGTCAACTGCCCGATCGGCTCCTTCTTGCCGGTCAGGAAGTGCCACCCGGCCTCGGCCCCCGGCCGGCCGTACTCCCGCAGGTACCACTCCCGCTTCTCCCGGGCCAGCCCCGGCTGCTCCTTCGGGTCGAAGCTGACCGTCAGCACGTTGAACTGCTGGCCGACCGCGAAGTCGGGCGGGAACGCCTTGAGGGCGTCGGTCAGCCCGTTCAGCACGTCGGTGCAGTTCATCGGGCAGCGGTAGTAGGCCAGGACCAGGATGGTCGGCTTGCCGCCGATCATCTGCCCGACCGTCACGTCCTCGCCGTTCTCGTCCCGGAACGTCAGGTCGAGCGGCACCTGCTGGCCGACCTTGTCCTCGATGGTCACGTCCGGGTTCGCCGACCGGGTGGCCGGCCGGGTGTCGTACGGCAGCCGGTTGCCGGTCGGCACCTGGGCCTGGGCCGCACCGCCGACGAGGAGCATCAGGGCTAGGAAAGCCAAACGCACGGGGTTCCGTCTCGCTCGTTCCAACCCGGGGTTTCACCCCGGGGTATGTTGTGTGACCCCTTCGGGGTCGAAAACCGGGAAGCAGCCTGAAGGGCTGCCACATCTTAGCCCGGGGTGAAACCCCGGGTCAGCCGCCCTTCTTCTCCGGGGGCTTGGGGGCGTCGGGCTGCTTGACCGGGGGCGGCGGGGCGTCGCCCGGCTTGGCCGGGGCCGGGTCCTTCGGGGCGTCCTTCTTCTCGCCGGCCGGCTTGGGGTCCGGGGCCTTGCCGGGTGCCGGGCCGCCGTTCTTGGGAGCGTCGATCTTCGGGGCCGGGGCCGGCTCGCTCTGGCCGGCGTTCGACTCCTGGGCCCGGTTCTGCCACGGGGTCGGGCCGGAGGCGTCCTTGCGGACCGGGAACAGCTCCTTGTTCACCGCCGGGTTGGTCCCGGCCAGCTTGATCGCCTCGCCGATCGGCAGCCGGGCCACCTTCCCCTTCTCCACCCAACCGCCCTTCTGGAGCCCCGGGTAACGGTCCCAGGACACGTCGTCCGGGTGGAGGTACGGGGAGTTCCCCTTCGGGAGGTCCGGCCGGCTGGTCGTCTGGCCGTCGAACTCCAGCCGGCGGAGCAGCTCCAGCCGCGGCTGGTCGACCTCCCGCTGGGGCAGGTTGCTGTCGGCCCCGGCCCGGTCGGTCCGGGCCAGCCGGTCGTCCAGCGGGGCGTCGTTCCGGGCCTTCGCCTCCGGGTGGGCGAACCGGTCCTCGGACCGCCCGCCCTCCGGCTTGAGGACGAAGAAGAAGACGGCGGTGGCGACCGCGAAGGCGATCACGAACGTCACCACCACCGCCCCGGGGATGCTCAGGATCGGCTTGACGGCGAACACGTCCGGCTCGTGCCCGGCCCGGAGGGCGGCCGGGTTCACGCCCCCGCCCCCGCCGCTGTCGTCGGGGCGGTCGAGGTTCGTCACGTCCTCCGGCCACTGCCGGCCGGCCCCCGGCTGGGGCCCGTGCCCGCCGGGCCCGTGCGGGTTAGTGGTGCTCATCGTGGTGCCCCTCGTGCCCTTCCGGCAGCAGGTACGCCTCGTTCATCGGGAACAGCGGCCGCTTCGACAGGAAGAACAGGAACCCCATCCCCCACAGCCCGCCGATCCCCAGGATCGCCCCCAGGGTCGCCAGGACGAACAGCCCGGACGGGTGGTCCCAGGTCGGCTGGACCCACCACGTCACGTCCACCGCGATCACCGCCAGCAGGTAGACGGCCATCACCCGCAGCCGGACCGGGTGGAGCTTGATGTCCCGGAACAACAGCAGGACGAACGGCAGGGCGAAGTGGAAGAAGATCAGGAACGCCGACACCCACCACCACCCGGTGTCGTTCGACCGCTTCAGGTAGTACGGGATCTCCTCCGGCAGGTTGCCGATCCAGATCAGCATCGTCTGGGAGAACGTGGTGTACGCCCAGAACAGGGTCAGGGCCAGCATCAGGCTGCCCATGTCGAGCTGGAACTTCGGCCGCATCACGTCCCGGAACGGCGGCCGCCCGACCAGCAGCAGGAACACCGCCACGCCGAACGCGAAGCAGGTGAGGAACTGGTTGACGGCGAAGATCACCGGGTACATGGTGCTCGCCCAGCCGGGCTGGAGCGACATCACCCACTGGGTCGAGGCCGCCGTGATCGTGATGGCGTAGATGATGAGCCCCGGGCCGGACAGGTTCTTCAGCTTCTCCCAGCTCGCGTCCACCTTGGCCGGGTCGGCGGCCATCTCGTCCGACCACTTGGTCAGGAAGTAGATCAGCGCCCCCCAGATGCAAAAGAGGACGGCGGCCACCCCGAGGAAGGCCGGGGCGGACAGGAACCCGTAGGTCCCCTCCCGCTGCTCCTCCTGCTCGTGGGCGACGGCCTTCGCCACCGCCTCCTCGGCCGCCTTGAACTTCTTCGCCCGGATGGCGTCGAAGGCGTCCTTCCCGTGGTCGTCGTGGTCGTCCGGGGCGGCCCCGCGGGCCACGGCCGGGGACTTGGCGTCGTCCGCGTGGTCGGCGTGGGCGGTCTCCGGGTGGGTCCACCAGAACGGCGACCGGTCGTCGGACAGGCAGGCGCCGGCCGCGATCGGGGCGAACAGGACCGCCATCACCGGGAGCGTCTTGGCCGCCGCCTCGAACGGCCGCCGCAGCAAGAGCCCCCAGGACGACTTGGCCAGGTAGTGGATCATGAGCAAGGCCAGCCCGCCCAGCGGCAGGCTGAACCAGTACACCCAGCCGACCAGCCAGGCGGCCAGGGCCTCGCGGACAAGGTTCACCTCCCCGCCGGCGGTGGCCGGCATCAGCCCGAGGCCGAGGGCGTACAGCCCGAACCCGACCCCCATCAGGACCGAGGCCAGCCGCTTCGGGCCGGCCCAGTCCGGGGCGAGCGGGTCCCGGGGGGCCGGGGGCGGCGGGGTCGGGTCGGTCAGCGTGCTCACTCCTGGCTCCCCCCGGCGTTGACCCGTTGGCGGACGGCCTCCGGCAGCCGGGCCGCGTCAGCCCGCCGGCTCATCTGGAGCGTCCGGATGTAGGCGATGATCCGCCACCGGTCGTCCGGCTTGACCTGGGCGGCGTAGGTGCCCATCGCCCCGTACCCCTTGGTGATGACCTCGAAGTAGTACCCGACCGGGGCGTCCCGCAGCGGGATCTGGATGTCCCACTTCCAGTACCCGCGGCTGTACCCGACCGGGATCTGGCCGTAGTCGTAGTACCGCCCGTTCTCGAGCCGGACCGGCTCGGTCGGCTCGACCGGGGCGTCGTGGTACGAGGTCGGCTTGAGGTAGCCCCGCTCCCAGATCTTCCCCTTCCCGTTGCCCATCGCCCCGTGGCACATCGCACAGTACGCGGAGTACCGCTCGGCCCCGCGGATCAGGTCCGTCTCGGTGATCGGGAACGGGAACTCGGTGGCGTACACGGCCGGGCCGCTGTGCGGCTGGCCGGGCCGGGGGTCGTACCGGGGGGCCCCGTAGGCGATCTCCCGGTCCTCGTCCGGGGTGGCGGCCGCCGCGACCTTGGCGTCCGACTTCGGCGGGTTGTCGTTGCGGTGCCAGAACCGGGACCACTCGTCCTGGGTCAGCCCGGTCACGAGCGGGTCGTTGTCGATCCGCTGGGCCCGGTGGACGACGCCCGGCTCCAGCGGCCGGTTCGACCGCCCGTCCGGGAAGAACTCGGTCGGCGTGTACGGCCGGTAGTACGGCATCTCGGCCATCTTCTGCTGGCAGCCGGTGCCCGCGGCGGCCGCGGCAAGGAAAAAGGAACAAGGGAGAAGGAAGAGCACCCCGCCGACACGGGCCCGCCCGGTTCCTTCTTCCTTCTTCCTTCTTCCTTCGAATGACCCTGTCATTCGAAAACCTCCTCGACCGACAGCGGGTTCAGGGTGGCCAGGAAGGCCGGGGTCTTCTCCCGGTCGAACCGCGGGTCTTCGGCCTCGACCGACAGGAAGAACCGGTCCTTGCTGAACCGCTCGAACCGCTCGCTGTTGAACAGCGGGTGGTTCAGCCGGGGGAGCCCGCACAGGGCCATCAGCCCGAACAGCCCGGACAGCGAGGCCGTCAGGACCATCATCTCGAACGTGATCGGGACGAACGACGGCCAGGAGAAGTACGGCCGGCCGCCGACGTTCAGCGAGTACCCGTAGGCGTTGTCCCAGTACTGCATCAGGAACCCGGAGCAGGCCCCGGTCAGCCCGCCGATGAACATGACCACGCCCATCTCGGACTTCGGGAAGCCGAGGGCGTCGGCCGTCTCCCCGACCGGGTACGGGGTGTGGGTATCCATCCGGGAGTACCCGGCGGCCCGGGCCGCCCGGGTGGCGGCAATCAGGCTGTCGGCGTCCGGGAACTCGGCCAGGCAGCCGTACACCTTCGGGCCGCCGGCCTCGTCGTCGGGGCCGTGGCCGTGGGTCGTGCCCGGCGCGGGGAGGGTCGTACTCACGGGGCGTTCTCCATGATCGAGTGGCCGCCCCCGCCCCCCTGCTTCCGCGGCAGCAGCTCCCGCATCTCGGTGATCGAGATCATCGGGAAGTAGCGGATGAACAGGAAGAACAGGAACAGGAACAGCCCGAGCGACCCGAACATGGTCGCGTAGTCCCAGAACGTCGGGGCGTACCGGCCCCAGCTACTCGGCACCTGGTCGCGGGTCAGGGTGATGACGATCACGTACCGCTCGAACCACATCCCGATCAGGGCCGACATGCAGCAGATTTCCAGCCAGAACGGGCTCCGCCGCACCCGCTTCGACCACAATAGGGTCAGCGGGATCACGCAGTTGAAGACGATCAGCGCCCAGTACGACCAGCCGTAGGGGCCGAAGACCCGCTCGATCGTCGTCCCCCACTCGTACAGGCTGTGCCCGTACCAGGCCATCCACAGCTCGCTGAAGTACCCGTAGGTCACGAGGAACCCGGTCGCCAGCATCACCTTCCCGCAGATGTCCAGGTGCTGGTCGGTGAAGAAGTCTTCGAGCCGGTACCACTTGCGGATCGGGATGGCCAGGGCGACGACCATCGCGAACCCGGAGTAGATGGCCCCGGCGACGAAGAACGGCGGGAAGATGGTGGCGTGCCACAGCGGCACGATCGACACCGCGAAGTCGAACGACACGACCGTGTGGACGGACAGCACGAGCGGGGTGGAGAGCCCGCCGAGGAGCAGGTAGACCTTCTCGTACCGCCGCCAGTGGATGGCCGACCCCCGCCAGCCGAGCGACAGCAGGCCGTACATGATCTTCTGCCAGCGGTTCCGGGCCTGGTCCCGCAGGGCGGCCAGGTCCGGGACCAGCCCGATGTACCAGAACACCAGCGAGACGGTGAGGTACGTCGTGACGGCGAACACGTCCCAGGTCAGCGGGCTGCGGAACTGCGGGTAGATGCCGGCCACGTTCGGGAACGGGGTCAGCCAGTAGAAGAACCACGGCCGGCCCATGTGGATCAGCGGGAACATGCCGGCGCACATGACCGCGAAGATGGTCATGGTCTCGCTGAACCGGTTGATCGAGGTCCGCCACTTCTGGTGCATCAACAGCAGGATGGCCGAGATCAGGGTGCCGGCGTGGCCGATCCCGATCCACCACACGAAGTTGATGATCGCGAAGCCCCAGGCGACCGGGACGTTGATGCCCCAGATGCCGACGCCCCAGTAGAACAGCCAGGCGAGCGAGACGAGGAAGACCTGGAGGAGGGCGAACCCGGCCAGGAACCCGACCCACCAGCCGCGGGGCTGGGGCCGGCTGAGGACGACCTCGCCGATCGCGTCCCCGACGGTCGCCAGGTCGTGCGGCTTGCCGTCGTAGGTGCTCTTGACGAGCGGCCACATCTCGGGCTCGAGCGGCATCCCGTCCCGGGACGGCCCGTGCCCGCCGCCGCCCACCCGTGGTTCGTCCGCGATCG
Source organism: Gemmataceae bacterium (assembly GCA_019747655.1). Lineage (GTDB taxonomy): Bacteria > Planctomycetota > Planctomycetia > Gemmatales > Gemmataceae > Urbifossiella. The sequence goes on from JAIEQO010000131.1 coordinate 10,774, forward strand.
CCACTTCTCCCCTCCGGCCAGTAAGCAGTGATCAGTCACCAGTAATCAGTAATCGAGTCAGTCCACATCTCCCGGGCCGCCCGGTCGACTGTTCACTGCTCACTGTTTACTGATCACTGCTTCAACTCGGGGTTCGGGTTCCGCAGGTTGGCCAGGTAGGTCGTCCGCGGCATGGTGTTCAGCTCGGCCAGCAGGCCGTAGTTGGTCGGCTCGGCCTTCCACCGGCCGACCACGCTCGCGGCGTCCTGGAGGTCGCCGAAGGCGATCGCCCCGGCCGGGCAGGCCGACTGGCAGGCCGTCCGCACCTCCCCGTCCTTGATCGCCCGGTGCTCCCGCTCGGCCGCGATCTCGGCGAACCGGATGCGTTGGACGCAGTAGGTGCACTTCTCCATCACCCCGCGGCTGCGGACCGACACGTCCGGGTTCCGGCCGAGCTTGAGCGACGTGGTGTACCAGTCCTGGAAGGTCAGGAAGTTGAACCGCCGGACCTTGTACGGGCAGTTGTTCGAGCAGTACCGGGTGCCGACGCAGCGGTTGTACACCATGTCGTTGAGCCCGTCGGCCGAGTGGACGGTGGCCGCCACCGGGCAGACGACCTCGCACGGGGCCTTCTCGCACTGCTGGCACGGGACCGGCTGGAAGTAGGTCCGGCTGGCGTTCGGGTCCTCGGCCGTCCCCTCGTAGTACCGGTCGATCCGCAGCCAGTACATGTCGTGCCCGCGGGTCACCTCCCGCTTGCCGACGACCGGCAGGTTGTTCTCGCTCTGGCAGGCGACGACGCAGGCGTTGCA
>JAIEQO010000334.1 GCA_019747655.1 Gemmataceae bacterium
TGCTCTTCCGATCTGAGCGGCCGGGACGGCCGCGGTCCCAGGAGGGGCGATCAACCTCATCCGGGGTGTCCGGCGTCGCCGGCCGCGGAAGGCGCGGGCATTTCGCCGGGCGGCGGGTTAGAATGTCCGCCCGGGGGCGGCGAATACTCCCCCTGACACCCGCCCGTCACCCGAACCCGAGGCCCCGCCGATGAGCACCAGCCCGCCGGAGTTCAAGTCGAACCAGTACGAGTTCACCGACGAGCAGAACCGCACCATCAGCGGGCTGGTCGACGGCATGCGGACCGTCGCCACCCTGATCCAGCTCCTCGGGCTGGCGTTCGTGGTGTTCCTCGGGCTGGCCGTCTACCAGGGGATGCAGCAGGGCGGGTCGCACTACTACGGGACGGCCGCCGGGCTCGGGGCCGGGGCGCTGTTGTGCCTGTCGATCGGGTTCTGGACCGGCGGGTCGGCCCACTCGTTCCGCCGGATCGTGGAGACCAAGAACGAGGACATCTGGCACCTGATGAACGCCCTGGAGAGCCTGCGGAACATGTACGGCCTCCTGCGGGCGATCATTCTGGTCAGCCTGGTACTGATCGTCGTCGGGCTGGCCCTTGCCGGGTACGCGGCCACACGGGGTTAAAGGCGGACCCCTCCCCCGCGGGGAGAGGGGGAGCAAGACAGCCGCGTAGGGTGCCCCTCCCGTAGGGTGTGTCGAGCGGACCGTCCGCGGTCCGCGAGACGCACCAGCGCCGCCCGGTGCGTCATCGCCGGCCCGACGGCCGACTCGACACACCCTACAGGGTGACGGATGGGGGCCGGGGGGCGTCACACCACCAGCATGGCGTCCCCGTAGCTGTAGAACCGGTACTCGTGCCGCACGGCCTCCTCGTGGGCGTGCCGCAACAGCTCCGGCCCGGCGAACGCCCCGACGAGCAAGAGGAGCGTCGTCCGCGGCAGGTGGAAGTTGGTGACGAGGGCGTCGACCGCCCGGAAGGGGTACGGCGGGCGGATGTACAGCCCGGTGTCGCCGCGGAACGGGTGGATTCCCCTCACCCGCTCGCTTCGCTCGCTGCCCTCTCCCCCAAGGGGCGAGGGCGGGGTGGCCGCCGTCTCCAGCGTCCGGGCGGCCGTCGTCCCGACCGCGACGACCCGCCCGCCCCGGGCCTTGCAGGCGTTGACCGCGTCGGCCGCGGCCGGCGTCACCTCGCACCACTCGGCATGGATGGGGTGGTCGGCCGGGTCGGCGGCCTTCACCGGCGCGAACGTCCCGAGCCCGACGTGGAGCGTCACCCGGGCGGCCGGGACGCCCATCTCGCCCAGCCGGGCCAGCAGCTCCGAGGTGAAGTGCAGCCCGGCCGTCGGGGCGGCGACCGACCCGGCGTGGGCCGCGTACACCGTCTGATACCGCTCCCGGTCGGCGGCCTCGTCCGCCCCCTTGCGGATGTACGGGGGCAGCGGGACGTGCCCGAACCGGGTCAGCAGCTCCTCCGGCTCGCCGGGCGGGTCGGGCTCCATCAGCCAGTGCCGGTCGGCCGTCCGGCCGCGGAGCACCAGCCGCAGCGGCCCCGGCTCGACGGCGAACGTTTCGCCCTCCCGGGCATAACCCCGGGTCTGGCACAGCAACTCCCACAACCCATCGACCCGGCGGAGGAACAGCCCCTCCCACCGGCCGCCGGTCGCCTCGCGGCGTCCCACGAGCCGGGCCGGCAGCACCTTCGTGTCGTTCAGGACGAGCAGGTCGCCGGGCGACACGAGGTCGGGCAGGTCGCGGAAGACGCGGTGTTCGAGCGTCCCCGTGTCGCGCCGGACGACGAGCAGCCGGGCCTCGTCCCGGCGGGCGGCCGGGTGCTGGGCGACGAGGTGGTCCGGCAGGTGGTAGTCGAAGAACGGGGTCACGGACGGCCGGAAAAAAGCCCGCCGGCCGGTTTGACCTCGGCCTGGCGGATTGTAATATACACTCGATCAGTATTCGCTCGCCGGGCGGCGACCGGTGGGCGGCCGAGCCGAATCGTCCGTTGCCGGGTACGGTCACGGAGGCGGTCTTGCCGAACCGATTATAAGACAACGAGTTGTGTCAAAAATCGGCGACGACCGTTGCCGGGCGGTCACCCCCGAAACCCCGACGCCTCGTTACCCCGCAAGGAGTTACGTCAACTCGCAAAAACCAGGGGGGAGGGGGTAGCACCCCGTCCGGCGGTCACTTGAAGTTCTTGACCCACTCGTCGAACGCCTTCTTGTTGGCCTCGACCGTCTTCTCCGGCCCCCGCAGCCAGAGCGACCCGACGGTGTTGTCCTTGGTCTCGAAGATGACGTAGAGCTGGCGGTAGCCGGGCACCGGGGTGGCGTCTTTCGACATCGGGAACGGCCGCTTCAGGAACGTCCCCTTCAGGTCCTGGTAGGTGGCCTCGTAGGGCCCGACCTTGACCTTGTCCTTCTTCTCCTCGACCTTGTCGGCCCCCTTGGCCGGCTCGAACACGGCCAGTTGCCGCTTCAGGTTGGCGTCCACCCCGCCGCCGCCGGGGGAGACGAACACGGCCACCTCGGCGTCGTCCTTGTCCCCGTCGGCCTTGGGGACCTTGAACTGGGCCAGCCGCATCTTGCTGGACGGGGTCTCTTCCTTCCAGGAGGCGGGGGCGGCGGACCGGAGCCCGGCCCACTCGACGACGGTGCCCTTGTCGTCGGCGGCGGACAGGGCGGCGGCGAGGGCGAGGCCGGCGACGGCCAACGGGACGCGCATGGACGGGACCTCCGGCGGGGTGGGGACGGCCGGAGGGGATTGTAGGGGCCGGCGCCCCCGGGCGTCACCAGCGCTGGTATCCGGTGATGACCCTGAACGGAGGGTACGGTTGGTAGACGTGTGGCGGCCGGCCGGTGAGGACGACCTGTTGTGAGTTCCGGACGAGCGGCGGCCGGCCGGTGACGGAAACCTCGCGGGGCGGCGGGGCTTCCTCGACGGCCGGCGGGGTCGGCTCCGGGTTTGCCGGGCGGGGCTCGGGGGCGACGGCCGGGAACGGGTTCACCGGCTCCTCGAACCCGACGGCGATCACCCCGGGGGTGGACGGCGGCTCGGGCGGAGGGGCCGGCGGGTCGAGCAGCCCGTCGATGTCGGCGACACTGACGACCGGCGGGAGCGGGGCCGGCTCGGCCGGCGGAGGGGTCGTCGGGATCGCGGCCACCACGACCGGGGCCGGCTCGGGGGCCGGCGGCACTGCGGCCCGCTTGGGGAACAGGTTGTAGACCGCGAGCCCGGCCACCACCGCCGCCCCGCCGACCGCCCACGCCTTCATGCCACGCCCTCCGCGACCGGCCGGACCATACCCGGTTCGGGGGGTGGGGCAAGATCAACCGACGGCGGGGGCCCGGTCGGCGGCCCGGAGCCGGGCGAGCCAGTGGCGGACGAGGGCGGACCGGTCCCGGGCGGCGGCTTCGGCTTCATCGGGCGTCACCCGGATGAACCGGACCCGGTCGCCGGGCCGGAGCTGGCCGACGAGGTCGAGGTCGGCCCGGACGACGTGGGCCACCTTCGGGTAGCCGCCGATCGTCTGGCCGTCCACGCCGAGGACGACCGGCAGCCCGTCGTTGGTGATCTGGACGGCCCCCGGGGCGACGGCCTCGGAGGCGAGTTCACCAGGCCACCGGGTCAGGGGGGTGCCGGCGAGCCGGACGCCCATCCGGTTGGCCGCCGGGGTGACGGTGTAGTCCTGCTCGAAGAACCCGCCGGAGAACCAGTCATGTTGCGGGCCATCGAGGACGCGGAATTGGTGGACCCCACCCCCGGCCCCTCCCCCGCGGGGAAAGGGGAGGGAGACAAAGCCGACGCCCCGCGGCTGACACCGGCTCGGCGGGCACTGGAGCACGTCGCCGGCCTTGAGCGGGTCGAGGCCGGATCGGCTGCCGAGGATCAGCGGCCCGTCGAACCCGCCGGCCGCACACAGGTAGCCGCGGGCCCCGGACGGGGTGCCGCCGACTTTCAGGATGTCGCCGGGTGCGAGGGTGAACGTCGTCCCGGCCGGGACCGGCCGGCCGTTGAGCGGGACGGCGAACGGGGCCCCGAACACCGCACCGCAGGTGCGGTGTTCGGCTTCGAGGGTCGGCCCGGCCAGGGTGAACTCGACGGCCGGGGCGTCCGGCGGGTTGCCGACGAGGGCGTTGCCGACGGCGAGGGCGGCCCGGTCGGCGGCCCCGCCGACGGGCACCCCGAGGGCCCGCCAGCCCGGCCGGCCGGCATCGACCAGAAGGGAGAAGAGGCCAGGGTGGACGACGCGGAGGCTCACGCGAACGGCTTCAGGGTGAACCCGCGGGCGAGCAACCCGGCCCGGACGGCTTTGGTGAACGCCACCGCCTCGGGGTTGTCGCCGTGGACGCAGACGGTGCGGACGCCCTTCTCGCGGACCAGCCACTCGACCTGCCGGACGGCCTCGTCCGGATCGTGGACGAAGGCGTCGGGTTCGGTCCGCGGCACCAGCGACCCGTCGGGCCGATACCGCCGGTCGGCGAACCCCTCGGGGACGAACGGGTAGCGTTCATCGGCCGCTAACTTGGCGAGCATCGACCCGGGTAGACCGACCACCGGTAAGTCGTCGTCGGTGATCCCGGCCGCCGCGTTCAGTACCCCGTTGGCAACGGGGTACTCACGAGCAGCCTGGTTGTACATCGCTCCGTGCGGCTTCAGGTATCGGACGCCGAGGGCGTTCTTCCGAGCCAGGGCGAGTAAAGCCCCCGTCTGAGACAGACATGCCGTATAGACCGCATGCTCGTCGGCCGGCAGTTCCCTCCGGCCGAAGTGCTCACGGTCGGCGTATCCAGGATGGGCACCAACGACGACGCCGTGCTTGTGGGCGAGTTCGAGTGTGTCCCAAATCACTTCGGGGCCGCCGGCGTGGGCCCCGCAGCAGACGTTGGCCGAGGTGATGAGCGGCATCAACTCGGCGTCGTGGCCGGCCCCCTCGCCGAGGTCGGCGTTCAGGTCGATCTCCATCGCCGTCACCCCGGCAGCCCGCACTCCAGCAGGACGAAGTCGCGGCCCGGCACGCACCAGGCCACCCCGACCGCGGCCGGCAGGAGGATCACGTCTCCGGCCTTCATCGGCCAGAAGATGCCGCCCCACCCCAGCTCGCCCCGGCCGGCCGCGCACACCACCACCCGGCACTGCCCCGCGGCCCCGACCGGGAACACCCGGGTGGCCCGGTGCCGGGTCAGGGTGAAGTACCGGCAGCCGACCAAGTCCTCCCGCCACACCTGGGCCTCGTCCACGACCGCCGCATCGACCGGGCCGCACGGCCCGCGGGCGAAGTCCGAGCAGGCCAGGGCGTCCTCGACGTGCAGGTCCCGGCCCCTGCCGGTCTTCGGGTCGACCCGGCCCCAGTCGTACAGCCGGTAGGTGATGTCGCTGGTCTGTTGCACCTCGAAGAGCAGGATGTCGGCCCCGATGGCATGGACCGTCCCGGCCTCCAGGAAGACGCAGTCGCCGGACCGCGGGGTGAAGCTGTGGAGCGTGTCCGGGGCCGTCCCGGCGGCGAGGGCGGCCCGGAAGTCGCCGGCCGCCACCCCCGGCTTGAACCCGGCGTAGATGCGGCTCGTGTCCGGGTTGGCGTCCAGCACCACCCAGGCTTCGGTCTTCCCGGTCGCCCCGGCCACCTTCCGGCAAGCCTGGTCGTCGTTCGGGTGGACCTGGACCGAGAGTTCCCGCCGGGCGTCGATGAACTTGAGCAAGAGCGGGAACCGGCCGTTTGCCGGCCTGGCCGGGCCGAGCAGCCCGGCCGGGTCGGCGGCGATCAGGTCGCGGAGTGTCATCCCGGCCAACGGCCCGTCGTCAACCAGCCGGGTCTGTGAGCCGTCCACGTCCGAAAGCACCCACGCCTCGCCGACGGGTTCGTCGGACGGGTGCGGCCGGCCGAGCAAATCCGGCAGCCGCCGGCCGCCCCACGGCATGCTCTTGAACACCGGCTCGAACCGGAGCGGGTACAGGTCCGGACGGGACATCGCGGGCCTCTCGGGTGGCGGGCCGTCAACCCTCAAGGATAGGCCCCGGCCCGAGCCGGTGCAATTCGCAGTCGGCGCAAGCGGTGGGCCGTCGGACGTTCGCCGGGTGGAAATGGGTTCAAGAAACCGACGACAATAACCGACACCGAGGAGTCGATCATGATTGCTACGACGAAGTGGCTGACGGCGGGGGTACTTGCCCTGGCGACCGCGGGCGCGGCGACGGCCGGCGGGCCGAACCCGGCCGGCTACACCCCGAAGCCGTTCCCGCAGTACCCCGGCCCGTACAACCCGGGGCCGTTCCCGCCCGGGCCGTTCCCGCTCCCGCCGCGGCCCGATACCGACTACGTCGTCCTGGTGAAGGCCTTGCCGTTCGGCGGGTGGCACCGGTACGCCCGGTTCGAGACGGCCCACGCGGCCCGCCGGGCGGCCTGGCGGCTGGAGAGCCTGGGCTACCGGGTCCGGGTCGAGCCGGTGTTCGGCGGCCCGGTTCGGTGGTAAAGCCCCGGCCGCGAGCGCGGGCATCGCCCGCCCGCTCGCGGCCCGGGATGTGCGACCCACCCCCCTATGGCTACGCTCGTCGAGATCGGCCGGCGGCCCGCCGGCGTCGCGGCCGAAGACCAGTTCGGGCCGTGGTTCGCCGCCGTCGCTACCCACCTCCTCAACGCCACCGACCTGCTCATCGCCGGCCAGCCCTACCGCATGGCCGAGGTCGAGGCCTACTACTTCGGCCCCGACCACCCCGACCCGTTCACCCACAAGGACCCCGTCCAGCGGGAGTTCGGCCGGTGGTACTTCCACAAGACGGCCGGCGAGTACCGCGGCGGGTCGTTCAAGGGCCTCGACCTGACCTTCGGCGACGGCCGGGGCACCTTCGGCGTCCTGATCCGCACCGTCGTCGCCCCGGACGGCACCCTGATCGACGGCCCGTCGCTGACGGTCGACCACATTTTCCGACAGACCGCCACCCCCGCCGTGGCCGAACTGGACCGGGTGATCGCCGGCCGGCCGTGGTGGGATGACTCGTCGCCGGTGGCCGTCCGGGAGGCCGGGCCGCGGTCGGCCGAGGTCATCACGACCGCCCGGGTGGGCCTGTCGCTCCGGCGGAGCCGCGGCCGGCCGGACGCCCTGCGGTTCGTCATGCGGCCCTACCGCTACCTCACCGAACCCCGCCGCATTGCCAAGGGGAAGCCGCAGACGGTGCTGGCCCTGCACCGGGCGGGGAAGGATGTCACGACCATCCAGGCTGCAACGGGTGTGGCCCGGCGGGTGATCGACAAGTACGTCGCCGACTTCGCGGTCGGCGAGTGCGAGCCGGACTTCAGCGCCTACGTCGGCAAGGAGTTGACCACCGCCGAGCTGTGCCGGCTGGTCGGCACCTGGGCGGCCCACTTCGGCCGGCCGGACCCCGGTTTGGCATGACCCCCTCCCCCCCTTCTTTTTCGCGCTCTCGGCGATTCCCTGAAAAACCCAGCGGTTGAGGGCAATTTCGGCCCGACCGCCCTGCATTGCTCGGCCACGGAACCGGCCCGAAGTTGTGAGCGAGTAACCGGTTGGGGTGGCGATCGACCGATCCCGTATACCGCCACGGTGCCGGGCCGGCCGAGCCGGGCTGAGCACGAGGCGGTTCAGTAAGCCACGGTGGTCGGTCGTCATGGGAACACCCCCGGGCGGACCCTATCACCACATAGTATACGCCCATTCACAAAACGGCGTGAGGTCGGTAGCCGGGGAAAATTCGGAAGGCGTCGGCCGCACCGGATCGTCCGCACGGCCGGTTCGGGCTGACGGGGTCGTGAGCGCGGCGGCCCACACCGGGCCGAGGGCGACATCGACCTGGCCGACTGGTGCTGGGTCGACCCCGGCAGCGAGGACCGCATGACCGAGGCGATTCGGGCGGCAGTGCAAGTCAAAAGACCGGCCCGCTGATGACGCAGATTTCACCGCAGATGAAGCCGGATAAAAATCAAATCAATTGTCCCGATCTGATTTCATCTGCGCCGGAGTCTGCGTCATCTGCGGCCCGGTCTTCAATCCTTCATCAGCCTACGATCACCCGCGGCTTGCGGTCTTCGGGCACGGCCGCCCGGCGGACGAGGGTGTTCACCATCCACGGCACGTTCCCGTGCCCGAACAGGACGAAGTGCAGGTTGGCCGTCACCGGGTTCTCGGCCGACCAGCCGAAGTGGACCTCCGGCACCGCCCCGGCGCTCGACAGGTCGAGGGCGGCCGCCGCCAGGGCGTGCGGGACCGACGCGCAGCGGGTGATGTGGACCACCACCCGGCCGTTCTCCCGGCACATCCGCAGCCGCGGGCGGTGGTGGAAGTCGCTCGGGTCGGCCAGCTCCGCCTGGACGAACACGATCGGCTCCCCGGCCGGGATGCGGTGGTACGTCCGGATGTCCCGCTCCTTCTCCGGCAGCGTCTCCATCCCCGACCGGATCGGGACCAGGACCCGGAAGTCGCTGGCCGCCAGCTTCCGCCACTCGGCCTCGGTCGCCTCGTCGGCGAAGGCGAACCCGTCGAACCGGAACTCGGTACACCGCCACGACCGGCTGACCATCGACACCACCAGCACCACGACGACGAACGCCCCGGCCATGACCGCCCCGAGCGGCCGGCCGACCGACACCGCCGCCCCGCTCCCGGCGAACACGAGGGCGGCCAGGAGGAACAGCGGGGCCGCCCGGAACGGCGTCCGCCACCCCCACCCCCGCCGCTTCTGCCACACGTCCACCGCGGCGGCCGCGGCCGCGAACGCGAACACCGCCAGGACGGACGTGAGGTAGGCCCCGCGGTGGGCGTCCACGTCGGCCCCGTAGTACAGGGTGACGGCGAACTTCACCCCGGTGAACAGCCAGACCAACAGCCCGAGCCGGACCGACCAGTCGAACTCCATCCCGAGCCGGTGCAGGTACGGCGGAATCCACGACGCCAGGGTCATGGCGAAGCTCAGCCCGGCCAGCGACAGGATGGCCACCGTGCTGGCGTCGTAGAGCGTCCCGAACAGGGGTCCGAACGCCGGGTTGACCGCGGCGGCCGGGGTGCCGTCGGCCAGTGCGCCGCCGTGGGCCAGGTACGCCAGGGCCCGGTACTTCGCCTGCCCGTCGGTGACGAGGGCGGTCGGCGGCATCAGCACCGTCGTCACCAGCGTCGAGGCCAGCAGGTACAGCGACATCACCACGGCCGCGACGACGAGCAAGAGCCGGGTCCGGGCGATCCGGCCGCGGGGGTGCTTGGGGTCGTCGTCCGGCCGGCCGCGGACCAGCGGCATGGCCATCAGGGTCAGCTCGAACCCGCTCAGCCCGAGGGCCAGGAACGGGAACAGCGGCAGGCAGGCGAGGAGCAGGGTGCCGAGTAGACCCCACCCCCTAGCCCCCTCCCCCGCCGGGGGAGGGGGAACCGGAACCGGGGCGCCCGGTCTTGTCCCCCCCTCCCCCCGCGGGGGAGGGGGGTTAGGGGGGTGGGGTCCGTCTTCGGCTTGGTCCCCCCTCTCCGCCGCTGGGGAGGGGGTAGGAAGGGGGGTGGGGGCGGACGGGGGAGGGGTCTGTGTGACATCCGCCCACCACTGCCGCACGAGGTCCGGGTGGCCCGACAGGTACACGGCCCCGCTGCCGACGACGGTGAACGTCAGCGCCAGGTAAACGACCACCACCACCACCGCCAGGCGGACGAACCCGCGGGTGTACCCCTTGAAGAACCACAGCCCGGCGGCGGTGCTGATGGCCAGCACGATCAGGGTGACCACGAGCTGCCGGGTCCAGAGGCCCTCGGTCCGGGCCTGGACGGCCGGCGGCAGGGCCTGCCACAGGCCGTCGCCGCCCCGCTCGGCGGACGCCAGGGCCGCCTGCCAGGTCGGGTCCGGGCTGTGGGCGATGTGCTCGGCCGCGGCCGCCGCCGAGAACGTCCGGGTGAACACGAGGTCCACGGCCCCGAACGACAAGAGGACCAGGATGAGCAGCTTGCCGAACCAGCCGGGGACGGCGCGCTCGAGCAGGGCCGTCGACCCGCCGCCGTGGGGCGACCGGCCGGCGACGTACCAGTAGACCGGCAGGGCCAGCCCGAGGGTAGCAGCGGCGAGCAGGACGGTGACGAGCGGGGCCAGCCGGCCGGCCGCCCCGAACGCGACCGACGGCTGGTACGCGAGGGTGGACAGATAGTCCAGGCCGACGACGCACAGGACCCACGGCCACGCCGCCCGGAACGGGGGCGCGGCCGGCCGACTACTCGGGGGGTCCGAGCTACTACTTGGGGGTTCGGCGGACGCGGACGGGGGGGCTTCGGTCGCGGCGGGCATGGACGGGCTCCTCACCGGCCCAAAGGTGTGACGGGCGGGCCGGCTGGAAGTGTATTTTAGCCGGTCCCGGCCGGATTACGCGAGGATTCGTCCAAGTCACGCCGGCCGGGGCGGTTGCGGCAAAGTTTTGTAGGGCGGGTCGAGCGGTCCGGCAGGACCGCGAGGCCTGCCGAACCCCCGGCGGCAGGCCTCGCGGACCTCCGGTCCGCTCGACCCGCCCTACATCCGGAGGGCGTCCCCGAACCGCTCACGGAGTTCGGCCGCCGCCCCGGGGCCGATTCGGTTGTCGTGCAGTTCGAGGTATCGGACTCGTTCGAGATGAGATGACTCGACGAGCGCCAACGCGCCGCGGTCGCCGATTGCGTTCTGTTGCAGGTCCAATCCCCGTAACCGACCTACGAGCGGTGAGCGGGCGAGTTCGACCACACCCGCATCGCTCACCGACCCGAACCACAGCCCCAGGCTGTTGAGGCGGGTGAGCCACCCGGCCGTGACGATCACCCGCACATCCGCATCCGTGGCCCCCGCAACCGATAGACCTGTGACACACTCCGCACGAGTCCAGCCGACGATCCGCCGCACGACGGCGGGCTGGTAATTGGCCTGGCAGTCGCGGATGTCGATCGCGTCCACGGGTTCGAGGTCGGTGGGACACGACATCAGCCGGGCGGCGGAACGGAAGTCGAGGTAGAGCGCCCTGACAAACCCTCGGTGAAAGGTCATGCGGCCGAGCCAGCCAGCCGGGCCTTCGGCCGGCCCCGGACCGGCCAGGGCTCGGCAGAGCGGGTCGGCCCAAACTTCCTTGTGAGCGGCGAGCAGGGTGCGTTCGCGCTCTTCGAGCGGCAGCCGCTCCTTCCGCCCCTTGCGGCGGTCTGAGCCGAGCTGCCCGAGCCGGCATTGCACCCGGATGAACTCCGCTCGGGCCGGGTCGCCGTGCTCCTCCAGCCAGTCGGCGTACACCAGCCGGGGCAGGTCGTCGTCCGGGCGGTCCCGGATGGCCGCCCACAGGGCCAGCTGCTCGTCGGTCGGCATCGCGGCTCCCGCAGTTCGACCATACCGAACGCTTCACGGGCAACGGCTTACGAGGTAGCCGGCTCGGCCGGGCAGAAAAATGCGCGGCGGGACGATTTCTCCCTTTACACGGACGGATCGGGCCCGGACGATTCGACTCGTAAGACCGCCCCACCGTCACGACCCGGGCCGCGGACCCGTCCGCGCCGCCCCGCCACCGACCCCCGCCCACCGAGGGACCCACCACGATGCACCGTTCGAGTCTCCAACTCCTGGCCGTCCTGGCGGCCGGCGCGGCCCTCGGGTACGCCGCCGCCAACTACAACCTGAACCCGCTCCCGCGGGCCGAGGCCGCCCCGCCGGCCGAGCCCGTCACGACCGCGGCACGCCCGACCGCCGGCGGCG
>JAIEQO010000394.1 GCA_019747655.1 Gemmataceae bacterium
TCGAACGGGATGTTCTCGTCGTGGCCCTCCTCGGCCTTCGTCGCCGGGGTGAAGATCGGCTCCGGCAGCCGGTCGGCCTCCCGCAGCCCCGGCGGCAGGGGCACGCCGCAGACGGTCTGCGAGGCCCGGTACTCCTTCCACCCGGACCCGGCCAGGTAGCCCCGGGCCACGCACTCGACGGGCACCACCGCCGTCTTGCGGACCAGCATCGACCGACCGTCGAACACCTCGGGCCGATCGCGGAACGGGGCCGGCAGGTCGTCCACGCTCTCCGACAGGAAGTGATTCGGGACCCCGAGCTTGCGGAACCAGAACAAGCTCATCGTCGTGAGGATGCGGCCCTTGCCCGGGATCGGGCTCGACATGACCCAGTCAAACGCGCTGAGCCGGTCGGTGGCGACGATCACCAGCTCGCCGCCGAGGTCGTACACGTCCCGGACCTTCCCCCGGCGGCACGGGTAGCCGGGCACCTCGGTCCGCATCACCGGCACGTCGGACATGGACAGCCTCCTGGCACTCGTCAACGGTTTCCAGACCGGAGTATTCGACAGGATAACAGGATGGACGGGATGGTTCGATCCATGTCTTCGTTTCTTCGGTCTTGATCCAGTCTCATCCTGTTATCCTGTCAGTACTCCCCACCGTATCCCCCCGGTTCGGGTTGACCCCGGCCGGCCGATGGGCGACCATCCCGGGCCAGCCGGGAGTGGCCGCATGCTGTTCGAGTCCCCCTACGTCCGGGTCGCGGCCGAGTACGGGACGGCGACCCTGTGGCTCGGCCTCCCCGGCGACCCGCCGAACGCCCTCGACCTCGCCCGGCTCCGGGACATCGACGCGGCCCTCGCGGCGGTCGAACAGACCCCTTTCCTCGACATTTTGGTGGTCCGGTCGGCGAACCCGGCCGGGTTCTGCGCCGGCCTCCGGGCCGAGGCCCTGGCCAGCCTCCCCACGCCCGCCGACCGGGCCGCGTTCGCCGCCGCCGGGCAGCAGGTGTTCCGCCGGCTCGCCGGGCTGACCGCCACCACCGTCGCGTATATCGACGGCCCGTGCCTCGGGGCCGGGCTGGAACTGGCCCTGGCCTGCGACCACCGACTCGTCCTCAGCCGGCCGACGACGCACCTCGGTTTCCCCGACGGCCCGCCGTGCTTCGGCGGGACGGCCCGGCTGCGGCGGCTCGTCGGCCGGCGGACGGCCGACCGCCTGATCGCCTCGGGCGAGACGCTGTCCGGCCGGGAGGCCCGGCGGATCGGGCTGGCCGACCACGCCTTCTGCGAGCGGCGGGGAAAGATCGAACTGCACACATTCCTGGACCGGCTCGAATGCCACGGCTGGCGGCCGAAGCCGGTGCCCGTCCCGACCGTCGAGGATGCCGCCGAGCGGCGGGCGTTCGCCGAGCGGCCGCCGACCGTCGCTGCCGCCCCGGCCTTGCCGCCGACGCTCAACCCGATCCCGCCGTTCCCGGCCGTGGTCGGGCTGGTCGGCGACGACCCGGCCCTGTCCCGGCTGGCCGCCGAGGTCGCCCTGCGGGGCGGTCAGGTCGTCGTCTGCGGCTCGGGCGACGTGGTGCGGGCCGGGATCGCGGCCAGCCTGGCCCGGGGGTTCGTCACCCCGCTCGAAGCCGACCAGGCGAACGGCCGAGTGACGGCCGGTGACGATCTGACCGGATTCGACCGGGCTGGCTTCGTCTTGGCGAGCGGACCGATCCCGGCCGGGTCGGGTAACGTCATCCGTCCCCGGCGCGTGGTGGCGGTTGTTCAGGAGACCCCACCCCCTAGCCCCCTCCCCCGCGGGGGGAGGGGGGACCAGAGGAAGACGGACCCCACCCCCTTAGCCTGCGGGGGAAGGGGAGAACAGAACCGGGGCCGCTGGTCCGGTCCCCCCCTCCCCCCGCGGGGGAGGGGGGTTAGGGGGGTGGGGTCCTCTGTCGATCCCCCTCCCCCCGCGGGGGAGGGGGCTAGGGGGTGGGGTCTTCGGCTCTTCCCCCTCTCACCCGCCGACCCCGACACCGCCGCCACCCTCGCCGCCTGGCTCCGGCCGTTTGGGTACACCGTCTCCCTCGACCCGGCCACCCCGCCCGCCGCCCGGCTGGCCGCCTGACCACGTCCCATTGTCCCTTCTTCCTTTTGCCTTTTTCCTTACTCCTACCGCATGGACCCTACCCTCCGCACGACGCAGCCCCGAGCGAAGGACCGGGTCGGGCCGGTACTCGACCTCCTCGCCCGGCTCTACCCCGACGCTCAGATGGGGCTGACCCACGGCAACCCGCTGCAACTTCTGTTCGCCACCATCCTTTCGGCCCAGTGTACCGACAGGCGGGTGAACCTCGTCACCCCGACCCTATTCGCCCGCTACAAGACCGCGAAGGACTTCGCCGAGGCCGACCCGGCCGAACTCGAAGGGTACGTCAAGTCGACCGGGTTCTACCGGAACAAGGCCAGGAACATCCGGGCCTGCGGCCGGCAGCTCGTCGAGCGGTTCGGCGGCGCGGTGCCGCGGACGCTGGACGAACTGGCCAGCCTGCCCGGGGTCGGGCGGAAGACGGCCAACGTCGTCCTCGGCGACGCCTTCGACACCCCGGGGATCACCGTCGATACCCACGTCGGCCGGCTGTCCCGCCGGCTCGGCTGGACCCGCCACCACGACCCGGTGAAGGTCGAGCGGGTGCTGATGCGGCTGTGGCCGCAGCCCGAGTGGACGACCACCAGCCACCGCGTCATCCTCCACGGCCGGGCCGTCTGCCACGCCCGGAGCCCGCGGTGTGGGGAATGCGTGCTGCGGCCGCACTGCCCGCAGGTGGGGGTGGCGAAACCGCCCGGCGAGCCCGACGCTCCCGCGTCGGGCTACGGACGACGGCCGCTCCGCGGCGAAGACCGGTGACCGCATCCCGCCCCGGAGGGGCGCCCGTTCGTAGCCCGACGCGGGAGCGTCGGGAACATCCACACCCCGACCCAGCCATGCTTACCACCCACACGCTGCTCGACCGGTTCCTCCGCTACGTCCGGGTGGACACCCAGGCGGACGAGAAGTCGGCGACGTACCCGAGCACGCCCGGGCAGCTCACCCTCGGGGCGATGCTCCGGGACGAGCTGCGGGCGTTCGGGCTGACCGACGCCCGGCAGGACGAGCACGGCCTCGTCTTCGCCACCGTCCCGGCCACCGTCCCGGACGCCCCGGCGATCGCCTTCAACGCCCACGTCGACACCAGCCCGGAGACCTGCGGCAAGAACGTCGACCCACAGGTCATCCGCAACTACGGGGGCGGCGATATCGTCCTGCCGAAGGACCCGACGAAGGTGATCCGGGTGGCCGACAGCCCGGAGCTGAAGGAACTGGTCGGCAAGACGCTCATCACGACGGACGGCACCACCCTGCTCGGGGCCGACGACAAGGCCGGGGTGGCGGTCGTCATGGAGGCGGCACGCATCCTGGCCGGGGACCGGTCGATCCCGCACGGCCCGGTCGTGGTCGTGTTCACCTGCGACGAGGAGATCGGCAAGGGCGTCCTCCACCTCGAACCGGCGATGCTCGGCGGGGCCGTCGTCGCCTACACGCTGGACGGAAGCGGGACCGGCGAGATCGAGGCCGAGACGTTCTCGGCCGACGCCGCCACGGTCACGATCACCGGGGCCAACATCCACCCGGCCCTGGCGAAGGACCGGATGATCAACGCCGTCCGGCTGGCCGGGCTGTTTCTCGACCGGCTGCCGAAGCGGGTCTTATCGCCCGAGACGACCGCCGGCCGGGACGGGTTCCTCCACCCGTACACGATCGCCGGCGGGGTCGGCGAGGTGACGATCAACCTCCTGCTCCGCGACTTCGACACGCCCAAGCTGGCCGAGTACGCCGACCTGCTCCGCGAGATCGGCCGGCAGGTCGAGCGGGAACACCCGGCGGCGAAGGTGCGGGTAGACATCCGCCGGCAGTACCGGAACATGCGGGACGGGATCGCCAAAGAGCCGCGGGCGGTGAAGTTCGCCGAGGAGGCGACCCGCCGGGCCGGGCTGACCCCGGTGTTCAAGAGCATCCGCGGCGGCACCGACGGCGCCCTCCTGACCGAGAAGGGGCTGCCGACCCCGAACCTCTCGACCGGCGAGCACAACTTCCATTCGCCGCTCGAGTGGACGTGCCTCGAAGAGATGGAGGCGGCCGTCCGGGTGGTGGTGGAACTGTGCCGGGTTTGGGCCTCCGGGGGAATGACGAATGACCCACCAATGACCCACCAATGACGAAGGAAGACGGGCCAACTCTTCCCTTCGTCATTGGTGGGTCATTGGTGGGTCATTCGTCATTCCCCCAGGCTTGTGTACGGCCGGCCGGGCGGGTAGCCTGACCGGGGCGACACCCCGGAGGCCCGCCGTGACCCCGCACCCGACCACCGACACCGCCCACGCCCCGACCGCCCCGCCACCGGGGGTGCACCCGCCGGACCCGTTTTCGGCCCTGGTCCGGGTCGACATCGGGGCGGCCACCCACAAGGGCCTGGTCCGGGAGAACAACGAGGACTGCTTCCTGGCCGGGCGGGTCGACCGGGCCATGCACCTGTTCGCCACCAACCTGCCGCCGGGGGACGTGCCGACCGACTTCGGGGAAGCGGCCTACGGCATGCTGGTGGCCGACGGGCTGGGCGGGCGGGCGGCCGGGGAGGTGGCCAGCCGGACGGCCATCGGGACGATGCTCAACCTGGTCCTGCACACCCCGGCCTGGATCATGCGGGTCGGGGAGCGGGAGGCCGACCAGCTCCTCGACCGGATCACCGACCGGTTCAAGCGGGCCGGGCTGGTGCTCAGCCAGATGGCCGAGGACGACCCGGCCCTGGCCGGGATGGGGACCACCCTGACGACCGCGTCGAGCGTCGGGGAGGAGCTGTTCGTCGGCCACGTCGGGGACACCCGGGCGTACCTCCTGCGGGGCGGGAGTCTCATCCGGCTGACCCGGGACCACACCTACGCCCAGGAGCTGGCCGACCAGGGGTTCATCCGCCCGGACCAGGTGGCCGGGCACCGGCTGCGGCACGTCCTGACCCGGGCCCTGGGCCGGCAGGGGGGCCAGGTCAAGGTGGACGTGATCCGGGTGGGCTTGCAGACCGGCGACCAGGTGCTGCTCTGCACCGACGGGCTGACCGACATGGTGTCCGACGACGGCATCAAGGCGGGCCTGACGGCGGCCGGATCGGCCCAGGCGGCGGCCGACGCCCTGGTCGCGGCGGCCCTGGCCGGCGGCGGGAAGGACAACGTCACCGCCGTCGTCGCCCGGTACACGTTCCCGGAAGGGTATTGAGGAGGGGCGATCATGGCGACCGGGGCCGAGCCGGCGAAGAAGGATTGGACGGCCGACGACCTCGTGACGATGCCGGACGACGGCGTCGAGCGATGGATCATCAACGGCGAGTTGCGGGAAAAGCCGAGCGAGTTCCCGGAGGTGGGTATGACGGTCCGCAACCGGCACCACTGCGACATCATGGGCCTGATCGTCACCGCCCTGAACAACTGGCTCCGGTCCCAGCCGAGGCCGCGGGGTAAGGCGTACTGCGGCGACCTGGGTGTGATCTTGCCCGGCCGGGACGGGACGGTCGGGGTGGACGTGGTTTACGCCCCGCCGGAGGTCGTCGCCGTCCAGTCCGACGACGAAACCACCCTCCTGGCCGGGGTGCCGACCCTGACCGTGGAAATCCTGTCCCCGAACGACGTGATCGAGCAGATCGACGAGAAGACCGAAGCGTACCTGGCCGCCGGGGTGCCGCTGGTGTGGGTGGTTGACCCGGCCGACCGGACGGTCACGGTCTACCGGCCGGGGGCCGAGCCGGAGCTGTTCAACGTCACCCACACGATCCCGGCCCACCCGGCCATGCCCGGATTTACCCCGGCCGTGGCCGAACTGTTCGAGTAGCGGCCCGCCTACTCGACCCGCCGCCACCGCTTGCGGAAGTACGACTGGACCAGCACCCGCCGGGGGACGCCCAAGAACCCGGCCAGCTCGTCGGCCACCCGGCCGACCGGCTTGGCATACTTGGCATACAACGCGATCACCACCGGGCAGCGGGTCAGCGTGCCACCCGACCCGCGGGCCAGTACGGACACCTCCCGGAGGCGGTCGCCCGACCACCCCTCCGAATGCTCGACCCAGTGCGTGGCTTGCACGTCGACCAACTCGACCACGTCCCCGCGGCGGAGCGTCACCCCGGCCCGGAGGAGGGTCAGCGTCCCGGCCGCCCGGTCGAGCACGAAGAACGGGTCGGCCCTCATCCGGTGGTGGACGATCGCGGACACGAGGAGCGGGAAGCCGACGGCCATCGGCGCGAAAATGGCCACCGCAAAGATCAGCCCGCGGAGGGCCGGGTTCTGAGCGGCGGCGATGTCCTCCCACCCGACCGCCGTCGTGATGACGGCCGCCACCGGCCAGATGATTAGCTGGAAGAACCACATCGAGAACGGCTTCGGCGAAACGGTCAGGGTGGTGCCGTCGTCCTCCGGCCGCAGGTACGGCGGGGCCTTGTCCGGGTCGACGAGGAACTGCAACTCCTCGTCGGCCGGCGGGTGGTCGAACGTGACCGCGGCCGGCGGTGGCGTCGCCGTGCTCACCGGATCACCCGCAGCGCCTTGCCCACCTCGGTGAACGCCCCGACGGCGTGGTCGATCTGGGCCGGCGTGTGGGCCGCCGACACCTGGATGCGGATGCGGGCCTGCCCCTGCGGCACCACCGGGTAGCTGAACCCGATCACGTACACGCCCCGCTTCAGCAGTTCGTCGGCCATCTTCGAGGCGACGGCCGCGTCCCCGAGCATCACCGGCAGGATCGGCGTCGGCCCCGGCTTGACGGTAAAGCCGGCACCCTCCAGCCCGGCCCGCAACCGCTTCGTGTTCGCCCGCAACGTCTCCCGCAGCCCGGCCGCCCCGTCCACCAGCTCCAATGCCTTCATCCCGGCCACCACCAGCGCCGGCGGGACCGAGTTCGAGAACAGGTACGGCCGGCTCCGGTTCCGGAGCCAGTCGACCACCTCCGCCGACGCCGCGGTGAACCCGCCGCTCGCCCCGCCCAGCGTCTTGCCCAGCGTCCCGGTGATGAGGTCGATCCGGTCGAGGACGCCGAGTTCCTCGGCCGCACCCCGGCCGGTCGCCCCGAGGTGGCCGGTGGCGTGGCAGTCGTCGATCCCGACCGCCGCCCCGGACTCGTCCGCGAGCTGGCAGATGTCCGGCAGCCGTGCCAGGTCGCCGTCCATCGAGAATACGCTGTCCGTGAAGATCAGCTTGAACCGGCTGTCCTTCGCCTCGTCCAGCTTGGCCCGGAGGTCGGCCATGTCGTTGTGCTTGTAGCGGAGGCGCTTCGCCTTGCAGAGCCGCACCCCGTCGATGATCGAGGCGTGGTTCAGCTCGTCGGACAGAACCGCGTCCTGCTCGGTCAACAGCGGCTCGAACAGCCCGCCGTTGGCGTCGAAGCAGGAGATGTACAGGATGCTGTCGGCTTTCCGGAAGAACCCGGCGATCTGCCGTTCCAGCCGCTTGTGAACGTCCTGGGTGCCGCAGATGAACCGGACCGACGACAGGCCGTAGCCCCACGCCTTGATCCCGTCCAGCGCCGCGTGGACGATGTCGGGGTGGTTGGCCAGCCCGAGGTAGTTGTTGGCGCAGAAGTTGACCGCCTCCCGGCCGCCGACGGTGATCCCGGCGTGCTGCGGCGTCTCGATCCGCCGCTCGGCCTTATACAGGCCCTTCACCTTGAGGTCGGCGAGCTGGTCGCGGAGGTAAGCGTTCAGGTTCTCGGACGGCATCGGAATGGCCCCGGAAGAAGAGTTCACCACAGAGTCACAGAGGGCACAGAGCCGGCAGGGGACGAGGGTTTTATACCCACTTCTCCACTGCCGTTGCTTGCTCGGTGCTCTCCGTGACTCTGTGGTTAGTCCGCTTTCCAGCCCGGGTCACGCCGTCGGGGCCGGGGGGCCGCCGGCCCCGACCCGGGCCGCCCGCCGTCGGGCCAGGTAGCGCCGGCCGGCCTTGTACATCAGCGGCGCGACTGAGGCGGCGATCACCAGCACGATCACGAGGTCGATGTTCTTGGCGACCGCGACCGGCCGGCCGAACAGCCAAGTCAGGGCCGGGTCGAGAACCGGGATCAGCCCGTACCCGAGCATCACCATGCTGGTGGTCCAGGCCACCGCCCCGCCGACCGAGAAGGCCAGGAACCGGCGGTACGGCATCCGCCCGGCCCCGGCGACCACCGGGGCGAAGGTCCGCAGGAACGGCACGAACTTGGCCAGCACGATCGTCTTGCCGCCGTGCCGGTTGTAGAAGTCTTGGGCGGCCAGCAGGTAGTCTTTGCGGAACAGGAGCGACTTCTCCTTGCGGAAGAGCCGCGGGCCGGCCGTCCGGCCGATCAGGTAGCCGGACGAGTCGCCGAGGATCGCGGCGCCCCAGAGGGTCAGGATGAGCCAGTGGATCGGCCACCCGGCGATGTACCCGGCCACCCCGGCCGTCACCAGGAGCGAGTCGCCCGGGAGGAAGAAGCCGAAGAGCAGCCCGGTCTCGGTGAAGACGATCAGGTTGACGGCGATGAACGCGGCCAGCGTCACCTCCGGCCGCTGGAGGGCCAGCTTCCAGGCGTCCGGGTTGGTCAGGTTGGTGACCACCTCGCGGAGCAGCCCGCCGACCTGCGTGAACAGCTCGTCCATGTCGGCCCCGGCGGAACGGAAAACCCGCCCGGGTCGTCCGGGCGGGGTGAAGGGTAGTACACCCGGGCCGCCCGGGGAAGGGGAACCGCCCGACCGGCTACTTCTCGGTCTTCTTCCGGCGGAGCTTGATGACCGTCTCGGCCGGCCCCTCGCCCTTGAAGTCCTTCGGCCGGTCGGCCCCGTTCCGGGCGAACGCGATGGTCAGCTCGAACCCGTCGGCCGCGTCCTTCGTCTGGTAGATCCCCGGGATCTCCTTCTGGTCGGCCTTCAGGTCGATGGGGGCCGGCTTCCTGGACGGGTCGACGGTGAACCTGGCCGGCGGCTCCTTCCCGCCGGGCGTCTTGATCGTAATCGCCCCGTCCTTGATCTCGACCGCCTCGACCCGCTCGGCCTTCTTGGCGTCGGCCTTCCCGCCGCGGACGAACTCGACCAGGGTGTACGTCCCCTCCAGCTTCTTGGCCGCGTCCGCGGCGTCGTCGGCCCGGCTCACCGGGACCACGACCGCCAGGAACGCCGCCGCGATCAACTTCCGCATGGGTTCTCCCGGTCGGGGTACTACTTCGGGTCGGCCCGCTTGAGCTTCAGGACGGTGGCGTCGGCGTCGCCGGTGAAGTCCTTCGGCCGGTCGGCCCCGGGCCGCTCGGCGAACGCGATCACCAGCTCGCCCTTGTCCAGCTTGTAGACGCCGGGGAACGTCTTCCCCTTCTCCGGCCCGTCGGTCGGGCTGATGTCGATGTGGGCCGGCTTCTTGGACGGGTCCACCTTGACCTTCGACGGGAACGCCTTCCCGTTGACCGTGACCGTCAGCTCGCCGCCGGCGAAGGTGGCCGTCGTCCCGGCCACCAGGTCGTCCGGGGCGACCTTGCCGCCCTTGGTCAGGGCCGTCGCCTTGTACGCCCCGTCCAGCTCCTTCAGGGCCTTGTCGTCGGCCAGGACTGCCCCGCCGGCCAGCACCGCGAACACCGCCCCGGCCGCCAAAATCCGCGCCATCACACGCCCCCGGACCACGGGATGAGGACGGGAGAAGTGTACGGCGGGGGGCGGCGTCTGGCAGGGCGGGGCGGGGACGCCGGTGCTGTTTGGTTTGGTTCGGCAGCCCGCACACCCTGCGGCCGAACCAACGAACCCAGTCGCACCAACGACCGTTTTTGTCCTGCCGGGGTCGGACGCTGCCGCTACGGGCGTTTGGCCGCCCGGTCGAACAGGGCGAACACGTCCGGCAGGGCCTCCCGGACGATCAGCAGGTGTTCGACCCCCGGGTACTCCTTGTAGGCCAGGTTCTTCGCCCCGCCGGCGGTCAGCGACTTGTTCAGCGCCCGGGCCATGCCGAGCCCGAAGTCCCGCTCCCCGGCCGCCACGAACACCGGCAGGTCGGCGAACGCCTTCGGGTCGGTGACGCGGCCGCCCCCGCCGAGGGCCGCCACCGCGGCGAACCGGCCGGGGTGCTGCTGGGCCAGCCGGACCGCCTGAGCGGCCCCCATCGAGTGCCCGACCAGGAACACCCGCTTCGGGTCGAAGGGGACCGCCGGGAGCCCGCGGAGGATGTCGGGCACCGGCGGGGCGCCGAGGAAGTCGAGCCCGCCGCGGGGGGCCACGAACACCCACCCCCGCTTCTCGCACTCCTTGACGGCCAGCCCGGCCCCGTACCCCTCGAAGAACAGGTTCTCGCTCCCGCCGGCCCCGTGCAGCCCGACCACCACCGGGACGAGGGCGTCGGGGTCCAGCCGGGGCGGGACGTACAGCCGGACCGGGGCCGTCTTCCGCCCGCCGAGCGGCGCCGACAGCCGGTAGTACCCGTCCGGGTCGGGCCGGCGGCACGGCCGGCGGGCGAGCACCGACTCGAGCTCGACCAACAGCCCGCCGGCCGGCAGGTCGGTCTCGGGGGCGGCCCCGTCGGCCAGCTCGGCGAACACCGCGGCCCAGTCGCGGGCGGTGGCCGTGATCGGCACCTGCAGCTCGGCCGGGCCGGCCGTTTTCGCCTTGAGCGCCTTCACCCGCTCGGCGAGCTGGGGGACCCGCGACACGCCGACTGCCGACCGGCGGGTGCGCCCCCCGATGCTCACGGTCAGCGCCAGGACTTGGTCTGGCGTCCGGTCGTCGGCCGGCGGGAGCGGCACACGGACCGTCACCGGGGCCCGGCCCCACTTCACCCCGACGGCCGGGGCCGGGGCGACCCCGAGGGTGATGTCGAACCGGGACGGCGGGTCGCCCTTCGGAGGGTAGAGGTGGCGGACCGTCACGGCCAGTTCCTTGTCCCCGGCGTCGATCAGCCGGGCGCCCGGCACGGCGATCAGGCTGGCGGCCCATTCTTCGTCCGCCGTCAGCGGCTTGTCCGACCCCAGGGCGTGGGTCGCCCGGTCGAGCGTCCGGGCGGCTTCGGCGAACTGGAGGGACAGGAACTGCGGGTGGACCTTTTCCAGCTCGGCCCCGGCCCGCTTCCGGGCGGCCGGGTCCGCCACCTTTTCCCACTCGGCCTCGAACGCCTTCAGCCGCCGGCCGAGTTCGTACCGGGCCACGTCCGGGCTCACCCCGTCGTCGGCCGTCGCCGGCTGAGGGGCGATCAGGACCGCCGCCCACACCGCCAGGACCCGCCGCATGACCGGCCCCCGGAAATCGTGTCTTGAGGTGGGGTCAGTCTACCGGGTAAACTGGCCGCCAGCCGATCCTCGACCGGTGAAAGGACTCACCATGACGCGCTCCCTCTGCGTACTGGCCATCCTCGGGCTGGGGGCCGACCCCGGGCGGGCGGGGGTGTTCCGCCCCTGCTGGTCCCCCCCGCCGCCGTGCGGGTACGGGTACTACGCGGTGCCGGTCTACCCCGTGTACCCGATCGCCCCGCCGGTGTGGGTGGTGCCCGCCGCACCGATGGCCGCGGCCCCGACCCGACCGGCGACCGATTCGACGGGCTCCCGCCCGCCGCTCGCCAGGCCGACCGCCCCGCCCCGGCTCGAACTCGTCCCGGCCGCCAATCAGGGGGCTGACGCCCCCCGCTCGCCGAACCCCGCACCCGCCCCGCCGGCCGAGACCGT
>JAIEQO010000117.1 GCA_019747655.1 Gemmataceae bacterium
CGCAGAGGCCCTGGCGGCCCTGGCCCGGGGGTGCGAGGATGCCCTGCGGGCGGACGACCCGGACCGGGCGGCGGGCCTGCTGGCCGAGGCCGACCGGCGGGTCGGGGACGGCGGCGGGGACGACCTCCGGCCCCGGCTCGACCACTGCCGGGCCGACCTGGCGGCCCTCCGCGACCTCGACCGGCTCGGGCTTACTTTGCCACCGGAGACAAAGTCTCAAAAGGAGTTTCCGGCACGGATGGCCGCCGCGTTCAGCCAGTGGGGCTTGGACGGAGGAGCCGACCCGGGGAAGGCGGCCCGGCGGGTGGCCGAGTCGCCGATCCGGGACCGGCTGGTCGCGGCCCTCGACGTGTGGCTGGTGGCCGCCCGCCCGCCAATCGCCCGGGCCGTCCTCCGGGCGGTCGACCCGGACCCGTACCGCGAGGCCGTCCGGGACGCGGTCGCGGCCGGGGACGACGCCCGGGTGGTGGAGCTGGCCGGTCGGCCGGACGCCCTGGCCCAGCCCGCCGGGTTCGCGGTCGTCCTCGGCCAGCACAATACGATTCCGAACACCCGCAAGCGAGAACTGTTGCGGGCGGCGGCCGCCCGCTGGCCCGGGGACGCCGGTGTGCTGATGCAACTCGGGTTGACGTACCACAAGGACCCGGTCCGAGAAGGGGAAATGGTCCGGTGGGCTCAGGCCGCTGTCGCCGCTAATCCCCGGAACGCGCTGACCCACTTCATGTTGGGCGGCGCGCTCATGATGCGCGGGGACTCGTCCGAGGCGAGTGCCTGCTTCGCGGAGGCTGTTCGGCTCGATCCGGACTTCGATGTCGGCTGGATGATCTATGCGGACGACCGGAAGGCTCACGGCGACTGGGGCGGGGTGAGAGCAGCCGGCCAAGCGTTGGTCCGGCTCCAGCCGAATGAGGCAGAGGGTCACCAGCTCTTGGCCAGCGCCGCGGTGGAGGTCGGCGACTTGGAGGCCGCGGTCCGCCACATGCGGGATGCCGCCCGGCTTGACCCGGACCCGGAATACGGCCCGATCATCCGGGCGACCGAGCGGGTGCGGGACGCGCTGGTGGCGGTGGCCGCCGGCCGGGAGGCCCCGGCCACCCCGCTCGACGCCGTCAGCCTGGCGGCGGTCTACCAGAAGCCCGGCCAGCGGCGGTACGGGCTGGCCCTCCGGCTGTACCTCGGGGCCTTCGGCGCCCAGCCGAGCCTGGCCGACCCGATGACCGGGCACGGCTACGACGCCGCCCGAGCGGCCCTCCGGCTGGCCGCCGGGGACGACCCGTCGGCGGTCATCGGCTGGGACGAGTGGGGCCAGCTCCACGACCGGGCTTACACCTGGCTGGCGGCCGACCTGGCCGACCTCCGCCGGCGGGCCGGGCTCTCCATCCCGACGGCCAAGCAGTTCGCCGCCACCGCCCTGGCCAAGTGGCTGGCCGACCCGGACCTGGCGCTGGTCCGCAACCCGGCCCGGCGGGCGACCATGCCGGCCCCGGACCGCGAGCAGTGGGAGAAGTTCTGGGCCGAGGTCGAGGCCGTCCGGGCCCTCGCCGCCCCGCCCCCCGCCGAACCGCCCCGACCGGCGAAGCGGTAGCCGATTGGTGCGGCCGGCCGGCACAGCTAATGTTGCGAATGTACGCGAAGGGTGAGAAGCATAGGCCGCCCGGATCGGGGAGGCGTGGGCGTGGGGCGGCCCCACACCCGATCCGGGCGGTGTTCCGAAGGCGATCCGGAACCGGAACGAATGGTATCAGGAAGTACCCGGCCGTGGGCGCGGCCGGGGAAAGTCGCTGGGCGAGCCCGCCGGGCGAACTGGGCGAGGGCGAAGGGCGATGGCGGGCTTGCGACGCTGGGCAGGATAAGCAGCCTCCGTGCCAGTGGTAGGCGGCATCCTGCTCCCACCCGACAAACGCTAGAAATCGTAGAGCTTGCGCCGGCCTAACCGAAATCCGCCGGTCAACGGTCGTCCGAGCCTCGCGTCGGGTTCCCGGGCGCGCCGCATCGGGACTGTCAACTTTCCCGGCCACGCCGGGTTGATCCGCAGGTGCGACCGGGGTAAAGTTCCAACAGACCGGCCGCGGTTCTGAGGTGTATGGGCGACACCTCGGGGCTTGCGGCCGGTCTACTTTTGCGCCCACACTTCCCCCACTCACTTCCCGACCGTCCGGCGACCATGATCCCGCACAGGAGGCCGGTGGTACGGCTCCGTAGGGCCGGCTGTGCCGGCCGGCCGGCCCTACGACGGCTGGTGCCGGGGCCAAAAATCGCCCCGACGGCGGTTGACAGCCGGCAAAAGTGATGTGATAATCTGTACATTTTGAGCCGGGAGACGGTACGCCCCGGCCGCGTCCGGCACGGACGTACCAGACGCGAACAACGGGGCGGCGGCCGTGACCGGATACGGCAACGGACGGCCTCGGTTGTAACGGGTTGTTCGGGAACAGGTTCAGCCGTTTTTCGAGGCCGCCCGTGACCGCCTCCCGGGCGGTCGGTATTGGCAGCACGCGGCGAAACCGCTGGAGTCCTAACGGTTTCCGGCGACAAGGCTGGACGGGTGAAAATTAGGGGGGAGGGGGGTCTCATGCGGCGAGTAGATTCGCCTGAATCGCGTGGGAAAACGACGCCCGGACATGGTGGTCCTCGACGGCTAGCTGTTCGGTGGGCGACAGCTTGGTGATGCGGGGGAGCGGCTTCGGCCCGGCGGTCGCCCGAACCCGGGCCAGAGAGCGGGCCAAGTCGCGGCCCGGCACCCGCCCGAGAGTGGTCCAATACTTCTCGGTCAGGCACGGGATGGAGAGCGGGTCGCGGGTAATCATCTCCAGTTGGAACCGGACCTGCAGGTTGGCCTGTCGCAACGCCTTGACCATCGCCGGCAAGTCGAGGCAGCCTTGGCCGAGCGGCACCTCGGCCATCCGGAACCCGTCGGGCGACTCCTCCAGGCCGATGTCTTTCAGGTGAACGGTCCGGGCGAACGGGGCCAGCACTTTCACCGTCTCGACGGGGTCATCCAGCAGGGCGAGGTTGTTCCCCGTGTCGACGCACACGCCGACCCACTCGCTGCCGATCGCCTTGAGCAAGTCGACCTGCTCGTCGGCCCGGAAGTCCTTGTGGTTTTCGACGGCCAGCACCACCTTCGCGGCCCGGGCGACCGGCTCGGCCCGCCGCAGGGTGGCCTCGGCGCGCTTGGCGAAGGCTGGGTAGTCGGCCGGCTTGTCGAACACCTCGTACCGCCGGCCGTTGAGCAGGACGGTGCGGACGACCTCGGCCCCGCACGCCTTCGCCGCGGCCAGCTCGGCGGCGAACCGCTCTTGGTCGGTCTTGCCTTCACCCGGGGGGTTCACAATGCCCTCAACTGCCACCCCGAGCTTGTCGGCGGCCCGGCGGACATCGGCGGCAGCATCCCCGGCCCGGGTGCCGAGCGGCACCTGGACGGCGTTGGCCCCACGGCTGTGGGCGAACTCCAAGAACCGCACCGGGTCGGCGAAGCCGCGGTCCTTCTCGGCCTTCGCCCGGATGCCGTAGGAGTAGAGCAGGAGGCCCATGCTCGCGGCCGTGGGCGGGTCGTCCGCGGCGAGGGCCGGTGCGGCCGCCGTGCCGGCCCCGGCCACCAGGAAGTCTCGCCGGGTCATGGACGCCTCCAAATGGTTCCAGGCGAGCGGGGGGCGTGAGCCCCCTGATGTGTTCAAGATCAGGGGGCTCACGCCCCCCGCTCGCCAAGCGATCACCCAACCCCCAGCGCCTTCAACTCCCTGTCCCACGGTGCCCGGTACGGCCGGGCCAGCCGCTCGGTCGCCTCCTTGTCGTCGGCGACGCCGTTCGCCGCCCAGTCCCACCGGAGCGACCGGCCGAGTTGCATCGACAGGTTGGCCAGGTGGCAGGCGACGGCCGTGCGGTGGGCGCTAGCGAGGTCCGACACGGGCGTCTTCCGCGAGCGGATGCAGTCGAGGAAGTTCCGGGCGTGGGCGAGGTACTGCCCGGCGCTGCTGCCGGTGGTGTCCTCGACGGCCTCGGTCCGGCCGCGGGGGTCCTTCGGCGGCGGGGCCGCGACCGGCCCGCCGACCGGGTGGCCGTCCTTCACCCCGGGAATCTGGCTGGCCGGGGGCAGGTCGGCGTCGGGCGTCACCTTGAAGCCGGTCCGGTCGATCGAGAACGTGCCGCGGGTGCCGTGGAAGGTCAGCCCGTACCAGGGCTTCTCGCCCCGGGCCGCCTCCCGCAGCGAGACCGCCGCCGAGTACGCCCCGCAATCGAAGAGCGCGTCCTGGGTGTCGGGTGTCTCGCCGTTGTCTTGCAAGGCGTATCGCCCCCCGACCGACATGACCGTCCGCAGCTTGTCCAGCCCGAGGACCCAGTCGACGATGTCGAGGCTGTGGGCGGCGAGGTTGGTCATCTGCCCGCCGGACGTGTCCCAGAACCAGCGGAAGTGGTACAGCCCGCGGAGGGGGTTGTACGCCCGGGCCGGGGCCGGGCCGAGCCACCGGTCCCAGTCGAACCCGGGCGGGGGCGGGCCGTCGGCCGGCCGCCCGAACCCCGGCAGGACGTTCCGGGCGTGCCACATCCGCACCGACGTGACCGCCCCGATGTGCCCGCCGCGGATGAGGTCGCGGGCCTTCGCGTAGTGCGGGCCGGACCGCTGCTGGGTGCCGACCTGCACGACCCGCTTGGTCCGGCCGGCGACGGCCTGCATCCACTCGCCCTCGCGGACGAACAGGGTCAGCGGCTTCTCGACGTACACGTCCTTCCCGGCGGCACAGGCGAGCATCGTCAGCAGCGCGTGCCAGTGGTCCGGGGTGGCGATGACGACCGCATCGACGGCCTTGTCGTCGAACAGCTTGCGGAAGTCGGGGTAAGCGGCGGCCGAACCGCCGGCGGCCGCGACGCCCTCGGCCAACCGGCCGGCGTGGCAGTCCGAGACGGCCACGACGGCCGACCCGGGGAGGTCGCGGAAGGTGACGAGGTGGGTCTTGGCCATGAGGCCGTAGCCGACGATCCCGACGCCGACCCGGTCATTGGCCCCGATGGCCCGGGAGTACGACGCGGCCGTCAGGGCGGCGGCCCCGGTCGAGGCAAGGAAGGTGCGACGGTCGGCGGGCAGGTGCATCGGGTGATCCCGGAAGGGCTTCCCCGATGGTGGCCGACTTCGTGACCGGATGCAAGGGGCTACCGGCAACCGCACTCGACCCGGAGGACGAGCCAGCCGCGGAGGACGGGGCACGGCGTCTTGTCGTAGAGCGGCCCAAGGTACAGACCGGGGGCGACCTCCCGCAGCTCGTCCCGCGTCTTGCCGAGGATCGGGGTGCCGGGCGGGTACTCCACCACAAGCGCCGGCCGGCCGTCAAGCACGCTCGGCCCCACCTCGTACCGCGACCCGATCGCGTGGACGCCGCCGGCCCAGCGGTTGATGAACGTCCCGTCGGGCTCGGCCGTCTTCCCCTTCCAGGCGGCGTTCGTCAGGCCGGTCTTGATCGGCCCGCGGCGGTCGGCCAGGCTGACCAGCCGACCCCGGGCCGCCCCGACCAGCGGCGTGCCCTTCTCCGACCGGAGGAACAGCTCGCGGAGTTGGGCGGGCGACATCCGCCGCAGGTCGCGCTCGGTGAGGCACCCGCCGGGGTCGGCCGGGGCCGCCAGCGGGGCCGCGAGGAGCAGGCCGAGGGCGGCCCCCGGAAGTGTTCGGCGCATGGTGCGTCCCGGTGCCGGACGGGGTGTCCCACATCCCCCATCGGCCGGGCTGCGGCGCAGGGTGAGCCGATCGGCGCGGTCCGGTCCGCGGCGTACTCCTCGACCCGGCCGGTCGCGCCGACCTAACCGGTCCCGCGGCACGGCCCGCCCCACCATCCTGCCTCCCATCGTGCAACCCGACCCCACCCCGCCGTCCGATCCGTGAGACTGCAAGGGCCCACCCCGGAGCCGTGCCATGCTCCCCGTCGCGTGCCTCGTGCTGGCCTGGCCGTGTGCCGATGTCGTCTCGCCGCCGGCCGTCACCCACACCGCCGACGGCCGGGCCGGCGACCCGGTGAACCTCCGGCTGGTCGGAGCGCGGGCCGAGTTGGACGCCGCGTTCCGGGCCGCCGGGTGGTCGCCGGCCGACCCCGTCACGGTCCGGTCGGCCGTCCGGATCGGGGTGAGCGTGGCCCTCGACCGGCCGTACCCGCGGGCTCCGGTCAGCGACCTGTACCTGTTCGGGCGGGTGCAGGACGCGGCCTTCCAGCGGGCGGTCGGCGGGTCGGCCCGGACCCGGCACCACGTCCGGTTCTGGCGGGCCGGGTGCGAGCCCGGCGGCCGGCCGGTGTGGATCGGGGCGGGGACGTTCGATGTGAAAGTCGGCCGGAGCCCGGCGACGGGCAAGCTGACCCACCGGATCAGCCCGGACGTGGACGCCGAGCGGGACACCATCCTCGCGGACCTCGTCCGGGCCGGCGGGCTGGCGGACGTGGGGCTGACGCCGCGGGCCGGGCCGTTCGCCGGCCGCAACGGCGAGGGGGATTGCTACGTCACCGACGGCCGGCTCGGGGAGGGCACTTTGGCCGCCCGGGTGTGCGGCCCAGTCTGCGAGGGATGGCGGGACGTCAGGGCGAGGGCGGCAGCACCCCGACCCACCAGATGACGGGCACCCGCAACTTCAGTGCGGCGACCGCCTTCATCAACCGGAAAAGGTCGTCGTCCGTCTCGACCGATCCCGTCAGGCCCAGGCCACCGTCCTGCGGAGTGTAGGCGAACGACCGCACCTCCCGGAACCGCGGGTCGGCGTCGAGTACGGCTCGCACCCGCGGCATCTCCTCCTCGGTGATCGCCAGGTTCGCCCGCTGCCGGGCGGCGCCGCGGATGTCCCGCCCGGCGACGAACGTGAACACGGCTGCCGCCGCCAAGAGGACGACCACCGCCACCACGAAGTCTCGTGACACGCGCTGCACGCTACTACCCGGGTGGGAGGCCGCCGGCGCATGGCTAATGCACGTCGACGGCCGGCGGGCCGAACTCGGCGAGCCGGGGCGTGACGCCCAGCCCCGGGGCGGTCGACGCGGCCAGCCGGCCGTCGACGCGCTGTGGCGCCCCGTCGGCGATCGGGCGGGTGACGTAGCTGTTGAAGTCAGTCGAGGAGAAGAGGAAGGCCGGCGGGGTGCTGTGGGCCAGGTGGGCGATGGCCGCCGTCACCACATCGCCGCCCCAACTGTCTTCGAGCGTCATGGCGATCCCGAGGCTCACGCACAGGTCGCGGGCCTGCCGGGTCTTGGTCAGCCCGCCGAGCTTGCTGATCTTCAGGTTCACCACGTCCATCGCCCGGTCGGCGTACCCGCGGACCAAGATGTCGATGCCGTCGATCACCTCATCCAGAACGAACGGGTGGTCGGTCCGCCGGCGGACGGCCAGGCACTCCTCGTAGCTCAGGCACGGCTGCTCGATGTACACGTCGATGTCCCGGACCGCCCGGACGACCCGGGCCGCCTCGTGCGGCAGCCAGCCGGTGTTGGCGTCGGCGACGAGCCGGTCGCCGGGTTGCAGGACCGCGGCCACCGCCCGGATGCGTTCGATGTCGGTGTCCGGGTCGCCGCCGACCTTGAGCTGGAACCGGCGGTAGCCCTCGGCCCGGTACCCGGCGACCCGCCCGGCCATCGCCTCCGGCGACTCCTGAGAGATGGCCCGGTACAGGTGGAAGCTGTCGCCGTACCGGCCGCCGAGCAGCACGCACACCGGCAGCCCGGCGACCTTACCGAGAATGTCCCAGCACGCCACGTCGACGGCCGACTTGACGTAGGGGTGGCCTTTCAGGGCCGCGTCCATCGTGCGGTTGAGCCGGACGAGCTGCGTGGGGTCTTCACCGAGCAGGTGCGGGGCGAGTTCCTTGAGCCCGGCCCGGACCCCGGCGGCGTAGGCCGGCAGATAAGCCGGGCCGAGCGGGCAGACCTCGCCGAACCCGATGACGCCGGCGTCCGTCTCGACCGCCACCAGGGTGGTGTCGAAGACCGTGACCGACTTGCCGCCGGACCACTTGTAGCTGCCCTCGTGCAGGGGCAGGTCGATCGGCCATGCGGCGATCCGGGTGATCCGCATGCCCCTCCCCCCCTTCGGTTTTCACCGGTCTGGCCGTCTCGACCGAAGCTACAACCTGGTAACACGTTCGGCTGACCCTGATGCGGCCGGAAGCGACACGATACCGCCACGCTTCGGACCAAAAACGTTCCCAACCTCTTACCGGTCAATCACTTCCCACGACTCGCGAGCGTGGCGGGTGGCTGTCACGGTGCCACCGGACTGGGCCGAGCGGGTTCTCGCCCGGTTTAACTATACACATTAACACTTATTTTGTCAGTTGTCAAGTCGGCGGCACCGGAATCCGTCCCGGATCACCCCGCCCCGACGAGGTCCCACCCCTTGCGGTACACCTTGGTGACGAGCCGGGTGGCGGCGTCGTTGCCGGGGAAGGCGAGCTTGGCCGCGTCCCACGCGAGCTTCTGACCGGCGAAGCGGACGGCGATGTTGCCCAGCAAGAGCGTCTCGGTGAGCTGACCGGCGTAGTCGAAGTTGGACGAGGCCATGCCCGGCTTGCCGGCCTTGATCGCCTCGGCCCACTCGGCCTTCATGTACTTGTCGATGTCGCGGTCGCCGTCGACGCCCCGGGTCGCCTTTTCCGGGCGGGCCGTGTCGATGCCGGCGAAGTCCTTCTCGGGGGTCAGCCGGAACTTGGCCCCGTAGTCGTTCGGGCTGTACAGCGTCCCCTTGTCGCCGATCAGGATGGACCCGCTGTCGGCCGCCTGCTCGCCCTTCTGGAGGAGCTTGCCGATGACCTCGTCCGGCGGCAGCACCCGCTTCCCGTCCCGGGCCCCCTCGTACCAGTGCAGCGTACACGCCGGCATGTCGCCGCGGGCCGGGAAGTGGTAGTGGATGACGCCCCAGGCCGGGTACGTCTCGGGGTTGATGGCCCCGGCCTCGGCCGTCACATAGTCCGGGGCCCCGAGCTTGAGCGCCCGGAAGGCCATGTTGGCGGTGTGGCAGCCCATGTCGCCGAGGGCCCCGGTCCCGAACTCCCAGTACCCCCGCCAGTCGTGCGGGTGGTAGGCCGGGCGGCCGTTCTCCTTGGTGCGGACGGCGTAGGGCCGCATCGCGGCCGGGCCGACCCACTCGTCCCAGTGGACGTGCCCGGGGACCGGGGCCTCGTCCGCCCGGGCGACCACGTCCGGGGCCTGCTTCCAGTACTTGAACGGCCGGTTGGTCCAGACGTGGGCCTCGCGGACCGGCCCGAGGGTGCCGGCCTGGACCAGTTCCACGGCCCGCCGCAGGCCGTTCAGGGCCGACCCCTGGTTCCCCATCTGCGTGCAGACCTTCTGCTTGGCGGCCAGCTCCTTCAGGGCCCGGGACTCGAAGACGGTGTGGGTCAGCGGCTTCTGGACGTAGACGTGCTTGCCGGCCCGCATGGCCAGGGCGGCGGCCGGGGCGTGGTGGTGGTCCGGGGCCGAGACGACGACGGCGTCGAACTCCTTGCCGGCGTCGCCGATCATCTTCCGGTAGTCGAAGAACTTCTTCGCCGACGGCCAGGTCGCGGCCCGCTTCTCCAGCCGCCCGTCGTCGATGTCGCACAGGGCGGCCACGTCCATCACCAGGGCCGCCTGCTCGATGTCGCTGGAGCCCTTCCCGCCCGGCCCGCCCGTGCCCGACCCGATGCCGGCGACGCGGAGCTTGTCGTTCGCCCCGACGGCCCGGACGACGGAGTGAACGGGGCCGGTGAACAGGTAGCCGAGCGGGGCGGCGGCCCCGAGCCGGAGGAGGCGGCGGCGGGAGAGGCGGGCCATCGGCGGGCTCCGGGAGAGGAGGGGTGCGGGATACCAGCATACCCGGCCGGGGGCGGCGAGTCCAAGAATCTCCGGGCCGGGTGGTGGCTGGGTTTGGGCCTGGTGGCACAGGCATTCCTGCCTGTGCAACGGAGCGAGCACAGGCAGGAATGCCTGTGCCACCAAACCGAGGCGCTACCCCGAGCCGGCCGACCCGGCTGGAACCGCAACCTGGCATCCGCGATAATTGGGGGATGGCCGACGACCCGCCGCTGACCCTGACCCACGACCGCGGGACGGTCGTGGTCGCCGACGGCCCGCCGGCGTTCAACTACAACTCGCTCCCCGGCGTCCTGTTCGACCCCCGGACCAGCACCCACCGCGCCCAGGGCCGGCACTACCGGGCCATCGTCGAACACGTCCTCCGCGAGAAACGCCCGTACCAGGACAAGGCCCGGGGCTGGGAGAACAAGCCGACCGGCTGGAAGCTGAACAACCAGCGGACGCCCCGGCCGTACCAGCTCGAAGCGGTCGAGAAGTGGCTGGCCGGCGGCCGCCGCGGGGTGGTCGTCATGCCGACCGGGACCGGGAAGACGTTCACGGCGTTCCTATGCATCGAGAAGGTCGGCCGGCCGACGCTGATCGTGACGCCCAAGATCGACCTGATGATCCAGTGGGCCCGGGAACTCGAAGCGGCGTTCGGCGTGGACGTGGGCATGGTCGGCGGCGGCGAGTTCGAGTACAAGCCGCTCACCGTCACCACCTACGACTCGGCGTACATCCACCTGGAGCGGTGGGCCAACCGCTACGGGCTCGTCGTGTTCGACGAGTGCCACCACCTCCCCGGGCCGAGCTACGCCGAGGCGGCGAACGCCGGGCTGGCCCCGTTCCGGCTCGGGCTGACCGCCACCCCGGAACGCTCCGACGGCGGCGAGGATCTGCTGCCGGCCCTCGTCGGCCCGACCGTCTACCGGCTCGACATCACCGACGTGGCGGGCGAGTTCCTGGCCCCCTACGAGGCCCGGCGGGTGTTCGTCGAGCTGACCGAGGAGGAGGCTGAGCGGTACGCCGCCTGCCGGGAGGAGTACCGCGGGTTCGTGTCGAGCCGCGGGATCAACATGAGCGGCCCGGACGGGTTCCGGCGGTTCCTGTTCGAGGCGTCGAAGTCGCCGGAGGGGTGGGCGGCGGCCCGGGCGTACCGCGAGCAGAAGCGGATCATGCAGGCCCCGAGCGGCAAGTTCGCCCTGCTGGAGGAGCTGCTGGAGCGGCACGCGACGGACCGGGTGCTGATCTTCACGGCCGACAACGCCACGGTCTACCACATCGCCCGGCAGTACCTGATCCCGGCGATGACCAACCAAACCAAGCCGAAGGAACGCAAGCTGATCCTCCAGAAGTTCCACGCCGGCGAGTACGCGGCCGTCGTGACCTGCCAGGTGCTCAACGAGGGGGTGGACGTGCCGGCGGCGAACGTCGGGATCGTGATGTCCGGGACCGGCAGCGCGACCGAGAACGTCCAGCGGCTCGGCCGCATCCTGCGGAAGTACGGCGACAAGCAGGCGGTGCTGTACGAGGTTATCACCCGGGGCACGGCCGAGGAGTACGTCAGCGACCGGAGGAGGCAGCACCGGGCGTTTCAGTGAGCGCACTCCTCGGACCCAGGGCTGCCGCCCTGGGCAACGGACGCCGGCCCCTCCGGGGCGGGAAGATTTAAGGGTTGTGTTCCATGTCCCGACGCTCCCGCGTCGGGCAACGGACGCCGGCCCCGCCGGGGGCGAAGACAATCGGACTGCATTCGCCGCGGAGCGGCCGGCGTCCGTTGCCCGGGGCGGAAGCCCTGGGTCGGAGGGCCCCCCCAAACCACCCCGCCCCGGAGGGGCCGGCGTCCGTTGCCCGACGCGGGAGCGTCGGGAACCTTGAGAGAGGACCGCCCGTGGCCCAGACCTACCACAAGCTCCTCTACCACCTC
>JAIEQO010000184.1 GCA_019747655.1 Gemmataceae bacterium
CCGCGGCCGTCCGGGTGTTCAGCGGGGCGACCGGCGGGCTGCTGGCCCCGCCCCGGGGCGAGTACGCCCCGTTCGGGGGGTCCACGGCCGGGGTCCACCTGGCCGCCAGCAACGACCCGGTGTCCCTCACCCTCTCCGTGGACCCGGCGTACCCGTACGCGGTCGAGCCGGCGACCCAGAAGGACCAGCAGCCGGTGGCGGAGGGGCGGTTCAAGATCGTCGTGAACGGGGCCGTCTCCCAGGGGTTCTCGGTCGGGTTCGTGATGAGCAACGGGGGGGCCGGGGTGGCCACCCAGTTCACCGACTTCGACCCCCCGGCCGACATCCTGATCGCCCCGAGCCAGGCGACCACCCAGACCTATTACGTGTTTGTCCGGCCGAAGTGGGACGGGCTGGCGGAGGGGTCGGAGACGGTCACCCTGACCCTCCAGGCCCGGCCCGCCTACACGGTCAACAACCCGGCCTCGGTCACCCTCCAGATCTACGACACGGCCCCGACCTCCCCCCCGCCCCCGCCCGCCCACGTCGCCGACCGGGTCGATCGGCGACTTCGCCTGGTACGACACCAACGGCAACGGGGTCAAGGACGGGACCGAGGGGCCCGCCCAGGGGGTGGGCGTCGCCCTGTCCGGCCCGGCGACCGGGACGGCCCTGACCGACGCCGGCGGGAACTACCTGTTCGCCGGGCTGCCGGCCGGGACGTACACCGTCTCGTTCTCCCCCCCCTACCCCGGGCCCGGGTACGCCTTCAGCGCCCCGGCCGGGGGGTCGAAGACGGTCGTCCTGGCCGCCGGGGCGGCGGTCACGACCGCGGACGCCGGGCTGATCCCGACCGGGAAGGTCGGGGACCGGGTGTGGCGGGACCAGAACGGGAACGGCCTCCAGGACGCCGGCGAGCCCGGGATCAACGACGCGACGGTCAACCTGTACTCGTACCGCACCGGGACGCTCCGGTCGACCACCACCCAGTACACCACGGACGGGTCGAACCAGCCCGGGTGGTACGAGTTCGCCGGGCTCGACCCGACCGACCAGTACGCCCTCCAGTTCACCCTCCCGCCCGCGCTCCAGCTCCAGTTCACCGCCGCCTGGGCCGGGGCCGACACCACCCCCGGGGCCCCGGCCCCCCGGTCCGAGGCCGACAGCGACGCCGACCCGGCGACGAGCTGGACCGCCCCGTTCGCCGTCGCCCCGAACGAGACCCGGACCGACCTGGACGCCGGGGCGGTGCCGATCCCCACGTCCGGGGCCGGGGTGGTGGCCGGGATCGTCTGGCGGGACCTGGACGGGGGCAACGACCGGGACGGGAGCGAGCCGGGGCTCGACCGGGTGGCCGTCCACGTCACCGACCCGACCGGGACCACCCTGTACGCCCTGACGTACACCGGCCCGCGGGGCGGGTACAGCTTCCCGTCGGTCGGGCTGGTCCCGGTCCGGGTCCGGGTGGTGGCCCCGAACTCGCTGGTCCTGATGGACCAGGGGAGCGACGCGGTGGACAGCGACTTCGACCCGCAGACGGCGATGACGGTCGAGCCGGGGGCGTCAGGGCCCGGCTTCACCCCGACGGTCGGCTCGACCGTCCGTCGGGACGCCGGGGTGAAGGTCGCCCCGACCGGGGCGGTGGTCGGGGACCGGGTGTGGGCCGACTGGGACGGGGACGGGCTCCAGGACGCGGCCGAGCCGGGGCTGGCCGGGGCGTCCGTAACCCTGCGGAACGCGAACACCGGGGCGACGGTCGGGACCCGGACGACGGACGGGGCGGGGTACTACGAGTTCCCGGCCCCGGCGGCCGGGGACTACCAGGCGGTGTTCGCCCTGCCCGGCGGGTACCAGTTCACCCGCCCGGGGGCCGGGACCAACCCGGCGGCGGACAGCGACCCGGACCCGATCGGGTCGACCAGCCCGCGGTTCACGGTGTCGGCGGGCGTGAGCCGCACGGACATCGACGCCGGGGCGGTGAAGACGGACGGGGCGGCCGGGACGGTGGCCGGGCTGGTGTGGGACGACGCGAGCGAAACCTACGGGCTGCGGGAGGCCGGTGAAGTCGGGATGCAAGGCCTGGCGGTCGACCTGCTGAACGGGTCCGGGGCGGTGGCGGCCTCGACCGTCACCGGGGCGTCCGGCGGGTACTCGTTCCCGAACCGGCCGGCCGGGACGTACAAGGTCCGGGTCCAGCCGCCCCGGCCGCTGTCCCCGATGGACTACGGGAGCAACGCCAACGACGGGACCGACAGCGACTTCGACCCGGCCACCAACACCACCGCAGCGTTCAGCCTGGCGGCCGGGACAACCCCGATCCGGGACGCCGGAGTGGCTCCGCGGGCGATCCTGCTCGCTTGGACCCCCGATGAGGGGGTCGCGGCTATTGCCAAATTCCTCGTCTACTTGGGCGAAGGCCAAGTCGATCCTATCCCTTACGCCGGTGACCGAACGGATTACGGCGACGCCGGCGTCACGATCAATTGGGGCGACCCTCCTGTCCCCAACGCGCAAGGCTATCTACCCGAATTCTTCGAGGAGGGTAGTTACATCGTCGCCCTGGACAGCCAGGTTTCAGGCGGGGTCCGCCGCACGTGGTTCGCCGTATCGGTCGGCGACTCGTCATCGGGAAGTGACGAAACCGAGCCTTCACCGACATCATACCCTGGGTTGATCCTATCGTGGGATGGTCTGGGCAGCCCAACCCGCTACGATGTCGCGCGGACGCTGCGGGACTCCCCGGGTATACCCCAACTCCTGGGCTCTACAACGACACCCGGCTTTGTCGATGAGACGGCCGTACAAGGCGTACCGTACCGGTACGACATCACCGCATACTATGCGGACGGGTCGACTGAGCTCTTCAGCGTTGCCGCCACCGTGGCAACCGACCCACCCGCAGGCGACGGGCCCACACCTCCACTTGTCCAGAGTCGAACCGGGGATGCGACGGCCGCCGACGACGCGAAGGCCATCAAGGGTGCAACAGACGAGGGCAAGGCAGCGGCAACGAAAGCCGGCAAGGTATTCATAGGTGTTTACGATCTCTCGATCGACGGCCGTAAGCAGGGGAATCGGCGAGTTGTCGTAGCGAACGGGAGTGAAAGTGTTTTGCCACGCCCCTTCAAAAACGGCCGCGGGGACCTGACCTACTCCGGCGGGTACCAAGGCGCGGTCGATGTAGTTAAGGAAAAGGCCAAGCAGCAACGTGCTACCGTTACCCTCGACGGCCAGGGCAACGCCTCGTCGACCTTACAAGACGGCACCGTGCTTGTAGCCTCGAAAGACGGTGATTGGGGCAAGCTCACGATCACCCGCGTCGGCGAGCCGGTGGTGACGCTCCGCTTCATCACCCCGATCCGGAATTTGCAGGTGACCGGCCCGACGAAGAACACCGAGATCGACCGGATCGACCGCATGAAAACGATCGTCGAAAACAAGAATGCCACGGGTCTCCAACTGAAGGAGAACCGGAATCCGGACGGTAGCTACAAGTTGACACCCTCGGACTGGGCTGAGAACCACATCTACGATGCCACTAAGAACCGGATCGCCGCGATCACGGCTGCGACGGCGACGGTGAAGCAGCAAGGGGCGCAGAAGTACGCAGGGCCGGATACGGCCCCGACGCCCGCTGAACTTCGTGCCATCAAGGAGTACGTGTTCGAGATCAAGGGCGACTGGCCTGAGCTAGTGCGGGAAGTGGACAAGCGCGTCCAGCGTCTGCGTACCGAGAACCCCGGCTACACCTTCACCGCCAAACATAGTGTACAATAATGTCAGTATCACTGCACATAACATGGGCCGACGGGCGTAAAGACATCCTGTTGGTCGGCACGCAGCAAACCGTCGAACGCGGCTGGCGGCCCCTCGCCCGGCAGCTCGGACTCCACTACGTGCCCTTATTCCCCACGGCTCTAGCAGTAGACGCCGACAACTTGACACCCATACTCGCCGAACTCGAGTTGCTCCGTGCCGCGATGGCCGTGAAAGGTGAGAGTTGGGCCCTGGAACTAAGCAGGGTAGTGGGCTTGATAGCGAGCCTTAACCAACTCGTGGGCAGCGAGGGGTGGCGAGCATCAATAGGCTAATCCATTTCGGACCGCCACGCTGACACAATGACGGTGACGGGCTGAACTGCTCGCGGGGCAACCTCCGGCTCTCGGCCAACGCCCAGAATCAGCAGAACGGCGGGGAGCGCGGGGGCATCTGCCTACGGAGCAGGTAAACTAGGTTAGCGATGGGCTGCTGGGTTCCGGCCGGGGGCAGGAGGGCGTGAGATGGGAGGGGTCGTGATCCTCGGGGCGTGCGTGGCGGTCGCCGACGCGACCGCCGCCCTCCCGCTGTCGGTCGACGCGGCCGAGTACCATCTCTGCCGGAGCGGCGACCCCCAGCAGTGGCCCGCCACCTACGGCCGCCCGTTCCTCACCGAGACGGCCGGCCGGCGGGACTTCCCGGCCTACCACGACATCCTCGGCCGGGACGACCTCCCCCCGCGGCTGGCCCGGTCCGTTCTCGAGGTCCTGTTGTTGGGCAAGGCCGACCCCGGCGAGTTCGCCGCCTACCTCCCGCGGTTCCTGCGGCACGAGGTCAGCACGGTACGGTTCTTTGCCGGCAACCTGGCCGTCCGGGTCGGGGCCCGGGACCACCTGCCGATCTTCGTCGACCTGCTCGGCGACGGGGAGAAGACGGGGTCGGTCCGGGCCCTGGCCGTGCGGGCCCTGCGGGAGCTGGGCGGCCCGGCCGACGCCGACCGAATCCGGACCTGGCTGTCCGCGAACGGACCGCTCCTGGACGAGGAGTACTGCCGGAAGGTCGAACAGCTCCAACTCGAACTGCTCGACCGCCGCGACCCCGACCCGGTAGCCCCGCCCCCTCGCAGGAAGCGGTAGACGACACCGGGGGCTCGGCGACCGACCGGCTGACGACCGACGCCTCCCCGACGGTGTCCGGGACCGCCCCGGCGGGCGCCGTCGTCACCGTGTACGACTACTGGGCCTCGGGGTCCGACTCCCCCGACCCGGTGTCGCTCGGGACGGCGACGGCCAACGGGTCCGGGCTGTGGACCCTGACCTACGGGTCCAACCTCGCCGAGGGGGCGCACGCCCTGACCGCCGCGGCCGGGGGGCAGGAGTCCGACCCGTACGGGTTCACGATCGACGTGACCCCGCCGGCCGTGGCCGTCGACTTCCCGGCCGGGACGACGGACACGGTGCCGACGATCTGGGTGACGGCGGCCGACCCGTACGGGGTGTCGGCGGCCACCCTGACCCTGGACGTGGACCTGAACAACGACGGGGACTTCCTGGACGCCGGGGAGGCCGGGTACGCGGCCGCCCCGGTCGTCACCACCCCGGGCAGCCCGGCCCGGGGGGTGGCCGCGTTCGCCGGGTACGCCCCGCTGCCGGTCGGGGTCGACCTCGGGTTCCGGGTCGGGGGGGCGGCCAGCCGGTCCGGCCCGATCATCTTCCCCGACCCGGTCTACTACCTCCCGACCCCGGTCGTCCCGTCCCCGACGACCTGGCCGACCGGCCCCACGGTGCCGCCGACGACCTCGCCCGGCCCGGTCGTCCAGTCGTATTACCTCCCGCTCAATGAGGGCCCGGCGGCCGCCCGCGCCTTCACGCAGCCCGCGCTGCTCCTGGCCGGGAGCGTGTCCGCCGCCCACCCGCTCGACCTGGACCTGAGCCCGGCCCCGGCCCGGGGGGCGGACCCGGCCCTGGCCTACACCATGCCGGCCGCCGGGGTGGCCCCGGTGGTCAGCGCCTGGGTCGGGTCCGACAGCACCAAGGGCGTCCCGGACCAGGTGATCGGCACCCTGACCTGGGACGGCGCGGCCGCCGGGGGCAAGACGTTCTCGACGGGCAAGCTGTCCCCGGGGGCGGTGTGGGGGTTCGACCTGCTCGCCCCGGCCAACGCGGCGACCGGGGCCCACACGTACACCGTCGACCTGTTCGTCGACTTCCCCGGGACGGCCGACGACGTGACCCGGTCGGCGGCCGGGCGGGCGTTCGTGGTCAACCGGGCGGCCGACCCGGAACGCCCATTCGGGGCCGGGTGGGCGTTCACCGACACCGACCGGCTCTTCGACATCCCCGCGACCGGCCCGTACACGGCCGGCAAGCTCCGGGCCTACGGGTGGGGCGGGTGGGGGTTCTACGCCCTGTCGGGGGGGAAGTACGTCAGCCCGGGCGGGGACGGCGGAACCCTCTCGGCCGTCGCCGGCGGGTACCGGTACGAGTCGCCGGACGGCCGGCGGTGGGAGTTCGACTCGGCCGGCCGGCAGACCCGGTGGGTGTCGGCCGACCTGTTGGAGACGGTCACCTACGGGTACGACGGCAGCCAGCGGCTGTCGACCGTGGCCTCCCCGGACTCCGCGGTAGCCACGTTCAGCTACGACGGGTCCGGGCGGGTCGCCACGATCGCCGCCCCGGGCGGCCGGGTGACCACCCTGGCGTACACCGGGTCGGACCTGACGGCGGTGACCGACCCGGCCGGCGGGCTGCACACGTTCGCCTACGACGCCGCCCACCGGCCGACCGGGGAGACCTGGGGGTCGGCCCGGACGTCGTACGCGTACACGAGCGACCTCCAGGTCACCGCGTCCGCCGGGACCGAGACCCGGACCGTCCGCCCGGTCCTCGGGGCCGCGCTCTCGGCCGGGGTCGACGAGCCGCGGTGGGCGGTCGTCACCAGCGGCGCCCCGGGCGTACTCCGGACCCGGCTGGACGCCTTCGGGCAGCCGACCGAGGTGCGGGCGGCCGACGGCGGGCACTGGTGGATCGACCGGGACGCCAACGGGTTCGTGGTGTCGGAGGCCGACCCGAACAACAATCGGACGACCTACACCCGGGACGCGGCCGGGTACCCGACGCAGGTGGAGTACGCGGACAAGTCGCTGGCGACGTACCTGTACCAGACCGCGTTCCACGCCCTGACCCTGACCCGGGACGAGCTCGGCCGGCGGACCACCTACACCTACACCGCCCAGGGCCAGGTCCAGACGGTCGCCGCCCCGGCCAGCGGGACGACCACGTTTACCTACAAGACGGACGGCCGGCTGCTGACCACCACCGACCCGACCAACCGGGTCGCCACCGAGTTGTACGACGGCTACCGGCGGTGGGTCGGCCGGCTGGTCGGCGGGGCCACGACCGGGACGGTCGGCTACGACTCGTACGGGTACGCCAACACCTGGGACGACGCCTACGGGGCCCGGACCACGGCGGTGAACGACAAGGTCGGCCGGCCGGTCTCGGTCACCACCCCGGACGGGGCGACCACGACCTACACCTACGACGCGGCCGGCCGGGTCCTGACCGTTGTCGGCCCGTCCGGGGCGACGGCCAGCGTGACGTACAACCCGGCCGGGCGGCCGACGGTGCTGACGGAGGGGGCCGGGACGGCCCTCCTCCGGCGTACGACGGCGACCTACGACGGGGCCGGGCACGTCTGGACCGTGACCACCCCCCGCGGGAACGCGACCACCCTCCTCTACGACCTGGCCGGGCGGCTGAACGAGGTGACCGTCCCGCTCAGCAACCCGGCGACGTTGCTCTACGACCAGGCCGGCCGGCTCGAGCAGGCCACCGACCCGTTCGGCCGGGAGACCACCTACGGGTACGACACCCGGGACCGGCTGACCCGGGTCTTCCGGCCGCTCGGCGGCCGGTCGACCTACGGGTACGACCTGGTCGGGAACCTGACCGCGGCGGTCGACCCCCGGGGGAACACCGCCACCTACGACTACGACGGCCGGGGCCGGCTGGTCGGGGTGCTCGACCCGCTCGGGAGGCGGGCGACGGCGGCGTACGACACGGCCGGCCGGCTGACCGCCACCGTCGACCAGCGGCGGAACACCACCACCTACGACTACGACGCCCGCGGCCGGCTGTGGTACACGACCGACCCGTACGGCGACCGGACGACCCTCGGGTACGACCCGGCCGACCGGGTGGTGACGGTCACCGACCCGCGGGGGAACGTCGCCACCGCGGTGTACGAGACGGCCAAGGCCCGGCTGTGGGCGACGGTCGACGGGGCCGGGGGGCGGACCACCCTCGCTTACGA
This sequence comes from Gemmataceae bacterium, assembly GCA_019747655.1. Classification (GTDB taxonomy): domain Bacteria; phylum Planctomycetota; class Planctomycetia; order Gemmatales; family Gemmataceae; genus Urbifossiella. The sequence continues at coordinate 8,050 of JAIEQO010000184.1, forward strand.
CACCGCCGGCCGGCTGTGGGCCGTCGCCGACCCGAACACGAACCGGACCACCCTCGCCTACGACGCCCTCGACCGGGTCAACAAGGTCCAGGACGCCAGGGGGAAGTGGACGACGTTCGCGTACGACGCCGAGGACCGGGTCGTCGGGGTCCAGGACCCGAAGGGGAACTGGGCGACGGCCGGCTACGACGAGGCCGGGCGGCTGTTGTTCACCGCCGACCAGTTCGACAAGCGGACTACGTTCGCATACGACCGGACACGGCCCTGGGTGACGGCCAGCGGGCCCAAGTCGGACGCCCGCACGACCTACCGGGAGGACGCGGCCGGCCGCCTGGTCGGCGTCGCGGACGCCCTGGGGGTGGTCGCCAGCGTCTCCTACGACGCGGCCGGGAACGCCGTCGCGGTCCGGGACGGGTCCGGGGTGCTGACCCGGTACGCGTACGACAAGCTGAACCGGGTCGAGGCGGTGGTCGACGCCCTCGACAAGCGGGCCACGGTCGTGTACGACGCGGCCGGGAACGTCTCGGCCGCCGTCGACCGGCGGCTGAACCGGACCACCTACGCCTACGACAAGCTGAACCGGCCGGTCCAGGTCCAGAACGCCAAGAACGAGCTGTCCTCCGTCGTCTACGACAAGGCCGGGAACGTCTGGGCCACCGTCGACGGCCGGACCAACCGGGTCACCTACGGGTACGACAAGGCGAACCGGCTGGAGTCGGTCCAGAACCCGGACCTGAGCCGGGCCACGGTCGTCTACAACGCGGCCGGGAACGTCGCGGCGGCCGTCGACGGGCGGGGGAACCGGGTCACCTACACGTACAACCCGCTCAACCGACTCAGGACCGTCACCGACCCGTTCCTGAAGGTCACGACGGTCGGCTACGACGACAACGGGAACGTCCGGAACGTCACCGACCCGCGGGGCAACACCACCTTCAGCTACGACAAGGCGGACCGGCTGACCACCGTCCTGGACGCCAGGGAGAAGGGCTGGCAGACCGCCTACGACGTGGCCGGCAACCCGATCGGCACGGGCGACCCGTACAACAACCGGACCACCGTCACCTACGACGCCCGGAACCGGCCGGTCACGGTCCGCAACGCCAAGGGCGAGGTGTCGTCGGTCGCCTACGACGGGGCCGGGCGGGTGTCGGTCGCGTACGACGCCCGGGGGAAGCGGACGACCTACGCCTACGACGCCGTCGGCCGGCTGGCCTCCGTCACCGACCCGCTCGCCAACCGGGTCACCTACGGGTACGACGACGCCGGGAACGTCCGGACGGTCGACGACCAGCGGGGCAAGCGGACGACCTACGGGTACGACGCCCTGAACCGGGTCGAGACGGTCACCGACCCGCTCGGCAAGGTGTCGTCGGTCGCCTACGACGCGGCCGGGAACGTGTCGGCCGTGGTCGACCCGCTCGGCAAGCGGACGACCTTCACCTACGACCCGTTGAACCGGCTCCGGACGGTCACCGACCCGGTCCTGGCGACCACCACCTACGACTACGACGCGGCCGGGAACCTGTGGACGGTGACCGACCCGCTCAACGCCACCGCCACCTACGACTACGACAAGCTGAACCGGGTGGGCCGGGCGACCGACCCGCTCGGGAACTGGACGTCGTTCACCTACGACCCAGCCGGGAACCTGTGGACGGTGACCGACCCCCGGGGGGCCGGGTACACCACCACCTTCGAGTACGACGCCCGGAACCAACTGGAGGCGGTCGTCGACCCGCTGGGCAAGCGGGCCACGACGGTGTACGACGACGCCGGCCGGGTGTGGGCGGTGGTCGACCAGCAGAACTTCCGGACGACGGTCGCGTACGACGAGCTGAACCGGGTGAGGACCGTCACCCGGCCGCTCACCGCGTCGACCACCGGGGTGACGACCTTCGCCTACGACCTGGCCCAGAACACGGTCGCCCGGACGGACGCGGCGGGGACGGCGACGACGGTGTACGACGACCTGGGCCGGGCGTGGGACGTGCGGGACGCGAACGGCGGCCGGACGACGGTCGGGTACGACCCGGCCGGGCGGGTGCTGGCGGTGACCGACCCGAACAACTACCAGACGACCTACGCCTACGACGACGCCGGGCGGGTCGTCCGGGAGACGAACCCGGCCGGGGTCGCGGCCACCTTCGCCTACTCCGACGACGGCTTGCCGATGGGGACGACCGACCGGCTCGGCCGGCGGAAGGCGTGGGGGTACGACGACGCCGGGCGGGTGACGACGGAGAAGTGGTACGCGGACGCCGGGGTCCTGAGCCAGACCCGGACGTACGCCTACGACCAGGCCGGGCGGGTGACGGCGGCGGCCGACCCGGACGGGGCGTACACCCTGGCGTACGACAAGGCCGGGCGGGTGACCCGGGCGGACGGGCCGTGGGGGCTGGCCCTGACGTTCGGGTACGACCCGGCCGGGAACCGGACCCGGGCGGAGGACTCGAAGGGCGGGGTGACGACCACCGCCTACGACCAGCTCGGCCGGCTCTCGTCCCGGCAGGTCGGGGGGACGGGCGTCACCGCCCGCCGGTTCGACGCCGCCTACACCGACCGGGGGGAGGTGCTCGGCCTGACCCGGTACTCGGACCTGGCCGGGGCCACCAAGGTCGGGACGGCGACGTCCACCTACGACGCCGGCGGGCGGCTGGCCAACCTCCAGCACCGGAACGGGGCCGGGACGGTCCTGGCCAACTACACGTACGCCTACGACGCGGCCGACCGGCTGACGTCGAAGGCCGAGAACGGGGCCGCGACGACCTACGCCTACGACCCGGCCGGGCAGGTCACCCAGGCCGGGGCGGCGGCGTTCGCCTACGACCCGGCCGGGAACCGGAAGGACGGCGGGTACGCCAGCACGACCGGCAACCGGATGACCAACGACGGGGTGTGGACGTACTCGTACGACGCGGCCGGGCGGGTGTCGAAGCGGAGTAAGGGGGCGGCGGCCGAGACGTGGGTGTACGACTACGACCACGACGGCCGCCTCCTGACGGCCAAGAAGTCGGCGACCGACGGGGGGGCGGCGACGGCCCGGGCGACGTACGCCTACGACGGGTGGGGGGCCCGCATCTCCCGGGCCGCCTGGGACGGGGCCACCACCACCACCGAGCGGTACGGGCTGGACGGGTGGGACACGGCGCAACCCCCGGCGAGGGGGGCCGAGAACCTCCGGGCCTGGGCCGACCTGGACGGGGCCAACGCGCTGACCGCCCGGCGGGAGTACGGCGGCGGGTTCGACGACCCGGTGGCGGTCCAGGCGGCGGGCGGGGCGGTGTCCTGGTACGCCGCCGACCGCCTCGGGTCGGTCCGGCTGACGACCGACGCGGCCGGGGTCGTGACCGGGACGGCCGCCTACGACGCCTGGGGGGCCCGGACGGCCGGGACCGGGTCCGTCCTGTCCGACCGGCACGGGTTCGCCGGGGTCCAGACGGACCCGGTGACCGGGACGGCCGGGACCAGCCGGGTGCGGGCGGGCGGGGCGTGGTTCGGGCCGGACGAGGCCGGGTTCGGGGGGGGCGACCCGAACCTGTACCGGTACGTGTCGAACAGCCCGACCAACCTGGTCGACCCGAGCGGGCTGTCCGGGGACCCGCCCTTGGCCGGCGGGGGCGGGGGCCGGGCGATCGGCGGGGGCGGGGTGGCCGGCGGGTCGCCGGGCGGCGG
>JAIEQO010000772.1 GCA_019747655.1 Gemmataceae bacterium
CCCCCACGCCGAGCCGCTACCTTTCACTGCGGTCCCCCCCCTCCCCCCGCGGGGGAGGGGGGTTAGGGGGGTGGGGTCTTTGCTAGTAACGGAGGATGAAGTCGAGGGTGAACCGGTAGTCGAACAGGTCGCGGGGGCCGGCCAGCGGGATCTCGAACGCCCCGCCGATCTGGGCGTGCTCGGTGATCTTGAACCGGGCCCCGAGGGCCCCGGTCAGCAGGCCGTTCCCCTTCGCCTGGCCGCCGAAGTTGAACAGGTCCCGCCCCTCCGACCCGATCAACGGCTGCGAGTTCCCGTTCGTCGTCACCAGGAAGTAGTTCAGTTCGGCGAGCGGGTAAATCTTGTGCCGGTTCATCACGTCCAGGTCGACGTGGCCGCTGAGGAACAGGTAGTCGCTGCGGGCCGAGGTGGTGCCGAAGGCGTACCCGCCGGTGGCCAGGGTGTTCACCGCCCCGAACCGGAAGTCCTTGAAGAAGGTCTGGCCGACGGTCGCCCACGGGACCAGCGACAGCGACCCGGTGTCCTGGTACACCGACCCGGACCCGACCGGAATCTGGAACTGGAGGCCGCCGGCCAGGAGCCGGCCGGCCTCGGGGTTGCGGATGAACGTGAACTTCGGCCCGAGCCAGAGTTCGGCGAACCCGGTGTGGTCGCTGAACGTCGAGTTGTTGCCCGGGTCTAGCCGGACGCCGCCCAGCTTGTTGATGACGAACGACAGCCGGTCGGTGACCGCCACCCGCCCCTGGACGCCGAAGAACTGGGCGTTGCCGCCCTGGAAGTCCGGCTGGCCGCCCGGGATCCGCTGGTAGATGTAGATCGGCCGGACTTCCGTGAGCGACCGCGGGTCCTCGAACAGGAACGGGTTCGTCACCGGGGAGATGAACCCGTCGAAGGCGTGGTCGCTCTTGAACCACTCGCCCCGCTGGCCCATCACCCCTTCGAGGGTGTCGGTCAGCTTCCAGGCCGGCCGCCGCGGGCCGGTGTCGTCCGGCCCGCCGGGCAGCGGGTCCCGGGCCTTCGACCGCCGGGCGAGCAGGTCGTTCACCGGATCGGCCGCCGGGGAGTAGGTCCGGGTCGGGGCGTCGACCGTCGCGGCCGGGATCGGGGACGACCCGACCGACTCCTGGCCGGGGGCGACCGGGGCCCCGAGCCCGGCGGCCCGGCGGGGCCGGGCGGCGGGCGGGGCGTTGTAGGACACCGGGGTCGGCGGCAGGTCGGGGGCGGCGGTCGGGATCGGGTCGGCCGAGGGCCGGACCGGCTCGCCCTGGACGGCGACCGGGGCCCCGAGGACGGACGGCGGACGGTCCGGGGCGAGCTTCCGGGCCGGCGGCGGGTCGGCCGGGGGCAACGGCTGGGCGGCCGCCGGGGGCGTCAACCCCAGGGCGACGAACAGCACGGCCGCCTCCCACCGCCACCTCGGCATGCCGGCCCTCCCTGGCCCCACCGGCGCCGCATCCGTGCGGACCGCCCCGGGTCGTTCGGTTCCATCGACCCCGGCCGGGCCGGGGGATGAGCCCGACCGGGGAAAACCGGCCCGGCGGGGCAAGCGGGGGAAGGTGCCGAGCGACCCGGGAAGGCCAATTCTCGGGATCGGGTTGACACGTAATGTGATATATTGTACAGTATAACAGTCGGTGCCGGTTGCCTTGCCGACGGCTAATCTGGTGAACCGGGGGGTGTCCGTGGCCGGTACCGGCCACGGCGAGGGCAGTTCCGAAGTCGTGATTGAGCAACGGGTTCGGCGAAAAAAAATTGCCGACCGTGACCGCCTGGCGATGGCAATCGTCGGCCGTTTCCGGCGTAAGTGGTTAATCTGTAATGAGTAAGCAACGGGCGGCGGGATCGGTAAAACACCAGGGGGGAGGGGGGTACTGCCCTGAACCTCTGCACCGGGAGGTCCCATGCGACATCGAACGGCTTTGCTAGTTGGCGGTTGCGTCGTCCTGGCCGGCCTGGGGTCGGGACTGGCCACGGCGGTATGGTGGAGCGGGGGGCACGAGTCGATCACGGCGGCGGCCGCCGCCCGACTGCCGGACGACGTGCCGGCGTTCTACCGCCGGGGCGGCAAGCACCTGGCCTACTTCTCGGTCGACCCGGACCGGTGGAAGAACCGGGCGGCCACGTTCCTCCGGCGGGCCGAGGAGGGGAACCACTTTCTCGACCTCGAAGACCTGGACGGGAAGGAGCTGCCGGGCACGAACCGGTTCGACGGCCAGCGCCTCATCTACTACAAGCTGAAGAAGGACCCGTCCCGGGTCGGGCTGTTGCCCTACGCCATCCTGGAGAACTATGAGCGGCTGATGCTCGGGTTCTACGACTACCGGCAGACGCCGGGGGACGAGGCGGTGCCGATGAAGTGCCTGGTGGCCGGGGGGGTGCTGGCCCACTACACGGCCGACGCGGCGATGCCGTTGCACACCACCCGGGACTACGACGGCCGGCCGCAACCGGAGGGCGGGTTCCAGCAGAAGGGCATCCACGCCCGGCTGGACGCCTTCCCGGAGAAGAACAAGATCGGCCCGGAGGAGATCACCCGGGGGCTGGAGGCGAAGGTGATCGACGACGTGTGGGGGCACGTGATGAAGTTCATCGCCGAGTCGCACACCCACGTCGGGAAGTGCTACGAGCTGGACGCGGCCGGGGCGTTCGAGAACCCGACGGACGAGAGCCGGGCGTTCGTGCTGGCCCGGTGCCGGGCCGGGGCCCAACTGACGCTCGACCTGTGGTACACGGCCTGGGTCAAGAGCGAGAAGCTGCCGCCGCACTGGTGAGCCGGTCAGGAGCCGGGGGTGCCGTTTTGCGGGGCTGGGCCGGTGGTCGCGGCGTCACCGCCGAGTGGGATGAGCTTGTGGATGTGCCGGGAATCGATCCACACCGCCGACTCCGGGCCGCCCGGGGACTGGTTCTCCCGAACCCCGACGACCACACTCGTCAGCAGTACCATGCAGAACTCCGGGTGCGGGATGTCGTAGCTGGTGCCGTCCATCACCATGATCCGGAACGGCGCGAACGGCTTGGCTCGGGTGAACTTCTGGATGTCGGCGGGGGACATGCAAACTCCGTGGGCTTTCGGGGGATTCTAAACGAGCCCGTCGTCGCCCGCAACGGCCGGCGGCGTCCCCTTCCCCGCCTTGATGTGTTCGGCCCGGCGGGCGGCGTACTCCTCGGCGGTGAGCTGGTCGAGCGTGGCCTCCTCCTCGCCCGCCTGTGAAGATTGCCGGAAGATTTGCTTCAGGAACGGGACGCACCAGCCGCACCCGGTTCCGGCCCCGGCGCACAACGACATCTGGCTGGGCACCTTCGGCCGGTTCCGGGCCGCCCAGTTCACCAGCTTCCGCCGGCTGACGTGGAAGCACAGGCAGACATCGTCGTCCAAGTTCATCCCGGCCCGCCCGAATCACCTGGTAGTGGGAACCCTACACCCCGATTATCCCGGAGGGCGGATGGGATCGGCAACCGAAACCGGCGGCCCGGACCCCCGGCCGGTCGTCCTGTGCGGGCTCGGCCGGGTCGGCTGGCGAGTGCTCGAATGGCTCCGCGACGCCGGCCGGGCGGTGGCCGTGGTCGACACCGACCCGCCGGCCGACGACCCCCGGCTGGTCGGGCTCACCGTCGTCCGGGGCGACTGCCGCCGGCCGGAGGTCCTGGAGAAGGCCGGGGTCGGGTCGGCCGGCGGGGTGCTGATCGTTACCAGCGACGACCTGGTGAACGTGTCCGCGGCCCTCATCGTCCGCCGGCTCAACCCGGACGCCCGGGTGGTGGTCCGGATGTTCAACCAGAACCTGCTGGCCCGGCTCGGCGGGGCGGTCAAGAACACCGTTGCCCTGAGCGTGTCGGCCCTGACCGCCCCGGTCCTAGCCCTCACGGCCGCGACCGGCGACGCCCTCGGGGCGTTCAAGCTCGACGGCGACCCCCGGCAGGTGTCCGAGCTGGCCATCGGGGACGATTCCGACCTGGTCGGCCGGTCGGTCGCCGACGTGGCCGGGCAGTACAACCTCGTCCCGTTCGCCCTGGTCCCGGCCGGCGGCCCGCCCCGGCTGTTACTCGACGTGCCCGGCGACGCCAAGCTCGCCGCCGGCGACCGGCTGGTCGTCGCGGGCTCGCCGGCCGACCTCCGGCCGGTGCTGGAGAAGGTCCGGGGCGCCCTGCTGCCGGGGGTGCGGTGGGCCGGGGCCGTCCGCCGGTGGGTCCGGACGCTCGGCCGGACGCTGGCCGAGGTCGACCTGTCGGTCAAGGTCATCACCCCGGTCCTGTTCGTCACCCTGCTCGCCAGCACCCTGGTCTTCCGGTACGGGCTGGACACGTCCTGGGCCGACGGGCTGTACCAGACGGTGAACGTGGTGGCGACCGGGGCGGAGCTGCGGGGCGAGAACCGGGACGGGCCGGCGAAGGTGTTCCTGAGCGGGCTGAAGCTGGTCGGGGCGGCCCTGATCGCCGGGTTCACCGCCATCCTGACCAACTACCTACTCCGGGCCCGGCTCGGCGGGGCCCTCGAAGTCCGGCGGGTGCCGGACGGTGGGCACGTCGTCGTCTGCGGGCTGGGGAACGTCGGGTTCCGGTGCGTGGACGAGCTGACCGCGATCGGCGAGCGGGTGGTGGCCGTCGACCGGACCAACGACAACCCGTTCATCGCCACCTGCCGGCGGAAGGGGGTGCCGACGTTCGTCGGCGACGCGACCGTGGCCGAAACGCTCCGGCAGGCCCGGGCCGACACCGCCAAGGCGGTCATCGCCGCGACCACGTCGGAACTCCAGAACCTGGAGATCGCCCTGTTGGTCCGCGAGATGAACCCGGCCCAGCGGGTCGTCGTCCGGCTGGCCGACCCGCAGTTCGCCGAGGCCGTCCGGGAGGCGGCGGCCATCAAGCACGCGGTCGCCGTCCCGGCCCTGGCCGCCCCGGCGTTCGCCGCCGCCCTGTACGGGGAGCGGGTGCAGACCCTCGTGACCGTGGCCGGCCGGACGCTGGCCGTGGCCGACCTCGTCGTCCAGCCGGACGACCCGTGCCTGAACGGCCAGTCGCTACGGGCCGCGGCGATCGACTACCGGTTCCTCCCGGTCGCCGTCAACGGCGATGACCCGGCGGCCGCCCCGGACCGGCGGCTCAAGCCCGGCGACCGGCTGACCGCGGCCGCCGAACTGCCCGACCTGGAGCGGCTGGTCCGGCGGGAGCCGGCGGCCCGCGGCTGGGGGGTGGCGGTGGACGGGTTCCCGCCGGTCGCCCGGGAGAGCCTGCTGACGCTGTTGCGGACGGTCCGGCACTGCGGGCAGGTTGACGCCGAGGCGCTGTTGGCCGGCGGCCCGTTCGTCGCCGCCGAGGACCTGACCCGCGGGCAGGCCGAGGAGCTGCTCGGCCAGTTCCGCCGGGACCGGGCGAACGCCCGGCTCGTCAGCCCCCCGTGACTCGTCGCCCCACCGCCCCGGCGAGCAGCTTCACCTTCTCCCACTTCCCGACTTCCGGCCGCTGTTTCCACACGTCGTACCCCCGCCGCTCGATCGCACCGAGGAGCGCCCGGCCGCCGCGGATGAACAGGTCCACGTCCACCCGGGCCTCGCGGGGCAAGAGCGGCAACAGCTTCTCGCCGCGGTCGAAGAAGCCCCGGGCCAGGTCCACCTCGAACCGCATCAGCTCCGCAAACGCGGGCGTGAACCGCCCGGCCTCCAAGTCCGCATCGCTGTACCCGAACCGCCGGCGGTCCTCCTCCGGCAGGTACACCCGGCCGATGGCCTTGTCGCGGGCCACGTCCTGCCAGAAGTTGGCCAGTTGCAGCCCGGTGCAGACCTCGTCGGCCAGGGCCGCCCGCTCCGGGTCGAAGCACTCGAAGAGGTACAGCACCAGATGGCCGACCGGGTCGGCCGAGTTCCGGCAGTAGCCCCGCAACTGCTCGAAGGTGACGTACCGCTTGACCCGCTGGTCCTGCTCGAAGGCGACGAGCAGGTTCAGGAACGGCCCTGGCGGGATGCCGAACCGGCGAACCGTCTCCCGCAGGGCCACCATGACCGGGTGGGTCGGCGTGCCGTCGTAGCACGTCAGGAGTTCGCCCCGCCACCAGGCGATCAGGTCGAGGGCCTCTTGCCCGCCGGCCGTCTCGTCGGCCAGGTCGTCGGACCACCGGCAGTAGGCGTAGACGGCGTGGAAGTGCGGCACGAGCCGCCGCGGCAGCAGGGCCGACGCGACGGTGAAGTTCTCGTAGTGCGACCGGGCGACCCGGGCACAGTAGGTACGGGCGAATGGCAGCCCACGGACGGCCGTCCGTGGGCTTGGTCCCCACTCCTTCAACTCGGCGGCGAAGTCCCACCCCATCGGACTACTTCGCCGCGTCGAGGATGCGGATCTGGGTGGACAGCGGGAACGTCAGGTCGTCGAGCTTGAAGTCGAGCTCGGCGAACGCCGCGTGGAACCCCTCGTCCGGCTTGATGGCGATCCCGACCGCGTACTGCTTCCCCTCGTCCTCGTACACCTTGACCGACTTGGCCGCCCACCGGGCCGGGCGGAAGTCCCGGGTCGGGTTGTCGGCGCCCCACAGTCGGGCCTCGGCCGGCTTCGTGTCCGGCGTCGCCGCGACCGCACAGACCGGCCCCTTCTCGCCGAACTTCCACGTCATCTGCGGCATCGGCTTGTCGAAGATCATGCACTTGCAGAACACGCTCAGCGTGTTCACCGCCCGCTCGGGGATGAGCTGCTTCTTGCCGGCGGCGTCCGTCTCCCGCAAGTCGTGCCCGGCGTTCGGGACGTACAGGACGTACTTCTCCCCCTTCAGGTCGTCCCAGTAGCTGTTCAGGGCGTCCAGCGGCCAGTACGGGTCGTTCGCCCCGTTGATGATCATCTTCGGCACCGTCACCCGGTCCCGGTACACGTAGGGGTCGATCATCGTCCACAACTTCCGGGCCTCCGGGGTGTCCGGGATCGGCACCAGCCCGCGGTCGGTGTAGTCCTTGATCTCCAGGCTCGGCTTGCCGAACGCCCGGACCTGGTTCTTCATCTGCACCGGCATGTTCAGGGTGTCGATGACCAGCGGGGCGATGGCCTTCACCCGCTTGTCGCCGGTGGCCGCGGTCAGCCAGCTCGTCCACCCCCGCTTCGACGCCCCCGTCACCACGAACCCCGTGACCTCGTGCTTCCACTCCTCTTTGGCGAACGCCTGGACCGCGTCCATCGCCCGGACCACGCTCTTGACCATCGGGAAGAGCAGCGGCCAGCTCCCGTCCTTCGTCTCCAGGTACCGCACGAACGTCTCGGCGATCAGGGCGTCCTCGGTCTTGCCGCCGAAGAGCGGCTGGTTCGGCACCCCGTACAGGAAGCACACCGGGGCCCCGACCTTGCCGGCGATGGTCAGCCCGAGGAACTCGCTCTGCGGGCCGGGCCGGCCGCCCTGGTTCCACAGCACCACCGTGGCCGTCGGCTTGGCCCCCTTCGGGAGGAAGATTTGGAGCTTGTGGGTCCAGGTGATGTCGTGCCAGGTCTGGGAGGTGAGGTCGAGGGTGTAGGCCGTCCCGGCGTCGGTTTCGGTCTTGGCGGCCAGCTTCCAGACGAACGCCGGGTCGGCCTTGAGGACGTAGTCGGTCAGGTCGGACGGCGGGGCCGGGGTGGGTTGGTCGGCCCGAACGGCGGGGGCGGACAGCAGCAGTGCGAGCAGACCGGGGACGTGCTTCATCGGCAGCTCCAGCGTGAGGACCCGGACCATCTTACAGCTTGGGGTCTGCCGGGACTCCGACCTACCCCCCTCCCCCCTCTTTTTCGCACGACCCGCTCGCCACGCGGGTAAGTCTGGGAATCCTAGCGGTTCCGTCGGATCGGGCGTGACCGGCGGGGCGACCACCCGGCAACGGACCGGATTCCATCCCGTTGGCCGGCCATCGGTTCGGTTGAGCCCGTCCGTTGCCGTGTCCGGTCACGGCCGACCACCCCCCTCCCCCCTTGTTTTTGCACTCCGCGGGAACCCCTACGTTTCCCAGCGTTTCCGACTGTTTTCGGTACGACCACCCCGCCACGCTCGGGCCCGCGGCCGGCCCGATCCCGAGGCCCGCCAACCGGTTCCGCGGCGGGCCGAGCGTGGCGGGATACCGCCACGCTCGGCCGGGCCCGCCCGTCAGACCGGAGGGGCCGGCCGGCGGTGCGTAATCTATAATCATGTACACTATAGATTCGCCGTGTCAACCGGCCCGGGAAAAATTCCGGGAATGTTGTTGCGGGCGGTCGGCCGCGGGTTTACCCTCTCACCCAACCCGCACCGGGGGTGCGATCGTGACCCACCCGACCCACCCCGACTGTCTCGTGCCCTGGCGGGAACTCGCCCGTCTGCCGGAGCACGAACTGGCCCGTCACGACATCGCGGCGGTCAACTTGTCGGTCGCGGTCGAACTGCCGGGGTGGGAGGAGATGGACCCCGAGGGTTGCCTGCGGACCCTCGACGGGTGGGCCGAGTACACCCGGGCGTACACCGACCGGTCGTTCCACCGGTTCCACAACAACCCGGGCGGGTACGACCGGTCCGAGGGGTACTTCCGGGCCCCCTGCCTGATTACCGCCCTCCAGAAACACCTCGGGGTCCGGTACGACCCGGCCAAGATACCGGCCGACGCCCGGTTCGAGCCGGCCGACTCGTTCGTGTACGGGGCGATCCAGAAGGCCGGCGGGACGTGCGCCAGCCTGCCGGTGGTGTACGCCGCCGTCGGCCGTCGGCTCGGCTACCCGATCCGGCTGGCGGCGACCCAGGGCAGGACCGGCGGCCACCTCTTCGCCCGGTGGGACGGGTGCGGGGAGCGGTTCAACATCGAGGCCACCGCCCCCGGGCTGAGCTGCCCGACGGACGACGACTACCGGGAGGGCCGGTACGACCTCCCCCCGGAGGTCGAGCGGTGGGGGTGCTACCTGCGGTCGAAGTCCCCGCGGGAGGAGCTGGCCTACTTCCTCGCCCAGCGGGCCCACGCCTGGTACGAGGCAGGCAGCCACCGGGGGAGCGTCGACGGGTTCGCGTGGGCGGCCGGGCTGGTACCCGACAACGTGACCCTGCGGGACACCCTGATCGAACACATGAACCGGTGGACCCGGTGGACGAAGGCGGAGACGCCGGCCGCGTTCCCGGCGGTCGAGATCGGCCCGCCGGCCCGGCGGCTGTACCCGGACGCCCTGCCGCTGGACCTGGAGCGGGGCATCCTCGGGCTGATGGCGGTCGACAGCCTGCTGCGGGACGCCGAACTGGTGCCGGTGTGGGAGCGGATGCGGCGGGGGGCGTGGCCGGGGCGGGGGCCGGGCCGGGTGACGGTCGACTACCGGCCGGACGGGTCGAGCGACGTGAACCTGCAACTGGGGGCGTGACGGACCAGGGGCGTTGGGGAGGGCGGGGCCATGTACGACCCGACGATCGGCCGGTGGCTGACCGAGGACCCGGCCGGGCTGGCCCCGGATGTCAACCCGTACCGGTACGTCCACAACCGGCCGACGACACACAGCGACCCGAGTGGGCTGGCAGATCATGTGTTCATCCGCCCTAGCCCACAACCTGGCGCGGGGGACGCGCTGTACTACCACCGGGACTACACCGTCACGCTCTGGAAGGAAGACCGCGACATCTTTATCGGGCCCGTCATCCAGGTTATGAACGACGAGGGAAAGCCGGAGCCGTTCGTCATGGTGGGCGGGAATCTGGTTCCGTTGGAGAAGGTGAAGGAACACGCCCACGAGTGGTGGAACGACGGGGCAGCGATGATCCGGTGGTTCAAGGAGAACGCGATCGACCCGAACAGCGTCCGGGGCAAGGACCTAGCCATCCGGATGGGGACCTTCCGAACCAACCACAACGACTTCGCCGTCGCCCAGAGCCAGATCGAGAACAAGGCCAGGGAGGGGATGTACTGGATGGCCGGGGGCGGGCTCAGCGCCTCCCCGTCGGTGACCGCCCCGGCGTTCGGCAGGGCCGCACTCGGGCGGGGAACTGGGACCGCACAGGGGACAATTCACGGGGTAGGCAAGGTCGAAGACGCAGCCCGTATCGCAGCGGGTAAAGTTGGGCCGGTGCCCGACTGGATGTTGGGCCGTGGGCGTGACGCGACGCCCTGGGACTTTCATAAATTCAAGGCATGGGTCGAGCGCGCGTCCGGTGGCAAACTGACGGTACGTCCCCCTCGGCCGGGCGAACTCCCGCCTGGTACGAAAGGACATTTCGCGCCCCCAGCCGCACCTGGCCTGCCTGCCACCATCATCGTCCCGGAAGGCGCGGGTTACTCTACATATATACACGAATACATACACGGTCAGTTATCTCTTCGCATACCAGGTTACTGGGACGCGCCAAGCTGGATGCGGGAGTGGTGGACTCTCCGGAACGTGGCCGGGTTGGAGCAGCGCGTGTTCCAACACAGTCAGCCCGGAAGATCGGGCGTCTGGGAATCGCTCACCAGGGCGGAACAGTTGCAGCAAATCGAGTCGCTTCGTGAGCACATGCTCAGACACCAAGCTCTATACGGACGTATTCCAGAAGCAGACCGCGTGAGGGCTATGGCCGACATTCGGCGACTCGAAGGCATGGTTCGTCCAAAGTGACCGAGAGACCCACATGAACGAGGTTCCGGCGCACGTTATTGAAGCGGCCTTGGAATGGTGTCGGCAGCGGGATTACGATCCCGGGGCCGACTATAAGGCTGTGTTTGTCCCGAAAGATCACGAGTTCAACCACCCGGATGAAGAGCGGGATTTGTGGCACATCTTCTTTCACCCGGTGGCGATGAGACACTTTGCGACCAACTTCTTCACGCTCGTAGTCGACCCCGACACTCTTCAGGTCGAGTCCCGCGGTTGACGCAGTAGGCATCTGCCGTGGGACATCGCGGACCGAGGACGGTCCGCTCGACACACCCTACCAGAGCCGCCGGACCGACGAAATGACACCCGCGAAGAAGGCACCGGCCGCGGCCGCGATCTCGTCCTTGTAGGCGGTCAGCCGGTGGTCGCCGGCCTTGAGCAGCCGCAGCTCCACGCCCGGATAGTCCACCCGCCGGAGGAACTCCAGGCTGTCCACGTCCGGCACCACGTCGTCGGCGAGGCCGTGGTAGATCAGGGTCGGCGTCCGATACCCGGCCGCCAGGTCGCGGACGTGATACCGGTCCCGCTCCTCGATCAGCCCGTACCCGACCTCGGCATCGACCCAGTCGTTCCGCACCCGCAGCCGGCCGGTGCGTTGCCACTCGGCCCGCTCGGCCTCGGTCAGGCGGTCCCAGCGGCGTTGGAGGAATCCGAACGCCGGGGCGAGCAGCACACAGCCCACCACGGCCTCGGGGTTCTGCTTGGCGAACCACGCGGCCGCGAACCCGCCCATGCTCGACCCGACCAGCCCGAGCCGGGTGTGGCCCCGCTCGGCGAGGAACTGTCGGATGGCATCGAGGTCGGCGAGTAGCCCGCTGGCCCGCAGCTCGTGCATCGGCCCGCCGGTCGCCCCGTGGCCGCGGAAGTCGCAGGCCAGGAACGCCCAGCCCCGGCGGTCGCACTCCTCGGCGACGGCCTGGGCCTTTTCTCCGCCGCGGTGCGAGCCGAACCCGTGGCACCAGACAACGGCGAAGTCCGGCACCTCGCGCGCCGGCAGGTAGTCGCCGACGAGGCGGCCGCCGGTCGGGAGCGGGACGGTGACGAGGTCGTGGGGCGTGTTGCGGACCCGGGCGTATTAGGTCGTGTTGACTGAACGTAGGCGGTTTGAGATAGCGGGGAAGCTCTTCTCCCGTGCCGAGGCCGTCATGTTCG
>JAIEQO010000512.1 GCA_019747655.1 Gemmataceae bacterium
CAGCGGGTGTGCGACTACTTCGGCTGCCAGCCTGAACCGCTGATGGCAAAACCGGCGACCTGATCCGGCACTAGGTGCCGGCGGCTGCACCGCCCCGGCGACGCGGCCGAATCCCGCCGCCGCGCAGGCTAAACACACGTTCGGCAAGTCGTATGTGAGGAGAACATGGCTACCCCTCATTCAACCTACCTGAACCGGCCAACAACGAGTTGGACGAAGCCTTTTCGGTTGTCACTCTGTCTGGGCGTCCTCCTTTCCTGGGCGCCGTCCGTGAAGGCCGAGGTGGCCCTGCGCCCGGCGCAGGTTCAAATCTCCGGCTCGGCCGATTTCCCGGAGATGACCCTCGTTGCCTACCGGAGGGGTGAGCCGGCCACGGCGAAGGTCATCCCGGCGGAGACCGGCGTTTCTTTCGCTCCCGATGGCGGAGGCTCGGTCGTTGTTCTCGCGGTGTCCCGTGCCTTGGCAGAAGCGAAGAAGGGCCAAGTGGACACCGCCTGGCTCGAGCCGTCCGCGCCAGGTGTGGTCCTCGTGGGTATTGCCGAGGTTCCCTCCGTGTACCGTGATGTGCTCGTCCGCTACCAAGCCGTGAAGACCGAAAAGGGCCCGGGCCTGAAGTTGTTGAACCCTGACGAACTCGCCGCCGCCCAGACGTCTCCCGGCACCGATCCGTCTCTGCAGGGCGCACGAGCAGAGGCGCAATCTCAGCAACTGCTTTTCTGGAGCGTCGGTGCTGCCGCCGTTCTCGTGCTGGCCGGCGGCTGTTGGTTCTTCTTGCGAAGCAGGAAACGGAATCCGCGACCGGCGAAGGACATGCCTTCGTGACCGGGTGTCTGTTGTCATTCATGCCGAACGACCCCGCTCAGCAGCCGGGGCCGCTCGGGGAGCTATGAATCCCAGAAAGCCTACATGCGGCCCCGGCTGCTGAGCGGGGTCGTTCGGCGACCGGAGGGCTTTCGAGCGTGTCGTTCTCGACCGACATGGCGAAGCTGGTGGCCGACCAGTTATCGCGGTTCGTCACCCTCAACCCGCACCAGTTGGCCGGGCAGGTGGAGAACCTCGATTTCTGGCTGGGCGAGCTGCGGCATGCCCTGGCCGTGATCGACGGGTACGGGGTGCGGTTCGTCCGGCTGCACGCCGCCCAAGAGCGGTACGTCGCGGCCCACCACGTCACCGCGTCGGTCGTCGATCCGTGTGGCGTGACTGAGCGGCCGCCCCCGCAGGTCCGCCGCATCCCGGACCGGGAGCTGCGGCAGGCGCGGCGGGCGCTGGTCGAGGCAGCGACCAAGTTTCTGGAGCGGTGTCGGGCAGCGGGGATGGTTGCGGACGCGGCGGTGTCCGCAGCCCTGAGCGAGTTCGCGGAGTAAAGGCACGCCGAACCATCCGCCGCACCTGACCCCGCCCTCAAAGCCGGGCCGGGCCGGTGAGCTTGGTCGTTCGGCGGAGGACACACCGATGGACGAGTTTGTAGGGCCGGCTGTGCCGGTCGGCCGGCCCTACTACGGAGTTCGACCGACGGAGGCGCGAGGTCTCGTGAAGCGCCGACGGGCGGTCATCCTCTCGGTTCTCGTCGTCGGCGGGGCCGCGGCCATCGTGGCCTCGCGGCCGCGGTCGGCGGACCGGCCTCCCGATCCCCGCGGTGCCGGGCATTCCGTATTCCGCGTCCTCTCGGAGGCGGAGAAGGACGTGGTCCCGCCACCACTCGCCCGCCCGTGGGGTCAGGACCGCGGGAAGTGGGTGGACAAGGTCGAGGCGCTCCACAGGGCCACCGAGGAGCGCGTGCTGGCCGCACTGGGCGAGCCGAACCAGACGTGGGAGTACCCCGTCGACAAGGCGGGGGACGAGTTTCGGATCGAGTTGTGGAACACCTACCCGCCCGGCGACGCGCGGTCACGCGGGGTGCAAATCCTGGAGTGGCAGTGGCGGTACAAGGAGTTCAGCTTCGCCGTCTGGTTCCACCGGGTGGACGGCCGGTGGGTCGTGCTGAACACCCTCCGGTGGCGCAAGGGGATCGAGTTCTAGCAGACGCCGAACCGGCACCGGGTCCCGACCGGGCCAGCCCATAAACTTTCCCGGGTCCGCCGGGCGAGGTCGCCCGCACCAGCACGGAGGTGGCGCGTGAAGATCACCGTCGAGACGACCGTGGCCGCGCCGGTCGAGAAGGTCTGGCGGGCCTGGACGTGGCCCGACGACATCACCCAGTGGAACGCCGCGTCCGACGACTGGCACACGACCGCCGCCGCGGTCGACCTGTGGCCCGGCGGCACCTTCACCGCCCGCATGGAGGCCCGGGACGGCAGCATGGGGCTCGACTTCGCCGGGACGTACACCACGGTCGTCACCCACCGGCGGATCGAGTCCGTCCTCGGGGACGGCCGGGTCGTGACGGTCGAGTTTGTCGAGGCGGACGGCGGCGTCACCGTCCGCGAGACGTTCGACGCCGAGAGTACTCACACGGTCGAGATGCAGCGGGCCGGCTGGCAGGCCATCCTCGACCGGTTCGCCCGGTACGTCGAGTCGAAGGGGTGATCCGGCGGGGGCGAGCACAGGCAGGAATGCCTGTGCCACCAAGAAACCGGGGCTCACGCCCCCGCTCGCCAAGATGCAGTCGAGTAATCCCGTCACGCGAACCGGTTTCACATCTGAACGGGCGGTCTCGTCACGTCGCATCCAATCCCCGGTGATGGCCGGCGAATGACTGGGACGAAACCCCACGCCGGGCCGGGCGGTATTGCCCCGGTGCCGCGTTCCCCCGCGCCGACCACCCCCGGAGCCCGGGATGACCCCGCCCGCCCGCCAGCACCACGTCGACGCCCTCCGGGCGTTCGCCATGCTCCTCGGGGTCGGCCTGCACGCCGCCCTGTCATTCAGCGGCACCCCCTGGATCGTGGTCGACCGCTCGACCGACGAGGCGTACCGCTGGTTCTTCGAGGCCGTCCACGGCTTCCGGATGCAGCTCTTCTTCTTCGTCAGCGGCTACTTCACCATGCTCCTGTACCGCCGGCGGGGGCTGAACTCGCTCGTGGAGCAGCGGTTCCAGCGGGTGCTGGTGCCGCTGCTGCTGGGGTTCGTCACGGTGGTGCCGGCCCTGCAGTGGGTGTCGGTGTGGGCGGCCGATAACGCCCCCAGGCCGGCCGTGTCGGCCGGCAAGTCGGCCCTGGTCGAGGCCGTCAAGAAGGGCGACGCGGTCGCGGTCACGCGGCTGGCCGCCGGCGGGGCCGACCCGAATGCTCCGGACCCGGAGACCGGCCTGCCGCCGCTCGGGTGGGCCGCCCTGTACGGCGACGCCGGCGCGGCCCGGGCCCTCCTCGACGCCGGGGCCGACCCGAACGGCAAGGACCGGGCCGGCTACCGGCCGCTCCACTCGGCCGTCTTCCTCGGCCACCCGGAGGTGGCCGGCGTGTTGCTCGACCGGGGGGCCGACCCGGCCGCCCGGGGGGCGAACAACGACGGCCCGCGGGAGTCGGCCAAGGCCGACTGGAACACCACCAAGTTCCTGGCCGGGCTGCTCAAGGTCCCGCTCCGGACCGAGGACGAGGTGCGGGCCGGGCGGGCGGCGTGCCTGGCCCTGCTCGACCGGCACGCCGCGGGGCGGGAGACCGGGGGCTGGTGGGACGTGGCCCGGGCCCGGCTGGACGCCCTCCGGGCCGACTACCGCGAGTTCCTCACCTCCCCGCAGTGGGGGCTGCGGCTGTCGCAGCAGGGGCCGCCGGTCCACCTGATCCTGGCCAACCAGTTCTCCCACCTCTGGTTCCTGTGGTTCCTCTGCTGGTTCGTCGCGGGCTTCGCCCTGGTCGCCCTGGCGGCCGGGCTCGTGCGGCTGCCCCGGCTGCCGGGCGGGCTGGTGCTGTCGCCGCTGCGGCTGCTGTGGCTGGTGCCGCTGACCCTGGTGCCGCAGCTCTTCATGGGGGTGTTCTTCCCGACCGTCGGCCCGGACACGTCGGCCGGGGTCGTCCCCGAGCCGCACCTGTTGGTGTACTACGGGCTCTTCTTCGCCGCCGGGGCGGTGTACCACGACGCCGACGACCGGGCCGGGCGGCTCGGCCGGTGGTGGTGGGCGTGGCTGGGGGTCGCGGCCGCGGTGCTGGTGCCGGCGAAGGAGTACCTGAACGACCCGGTCGTCACGGGGGTGTTCCAGGTGGTGTACGCCTGGGCCGCGACGTTCGGGCTGTTCGGGCTGTTCCGGTGGGCTCTCGGGCGGGAGTACCGGGCCGTCCGCTACCTGTCGGACTCGGCCTACTGGCTGTACCTGGTCCACCTGCCGCTGGTGGTGCTGGCCCAGGCGTGGGTGCGGGAGTGGGAGTACCCGGCCTGGGCCAAGTTCTGGGGGATTTGCCTGGGCGTGACGGCGGTGCTGCTGGTGGCGTACCAGCTCCTGGTCCGGCATACCTACGTCGGGGTGATCCTGAACGGCCGGCGGCCGGACATCCGGCCGGTGCCGGAGGCCGGGCCCGCCCGGGCTACTTCAGCTCCTTGATGCGGGCGTTGCGGATCAGCACCGGCTCGTTGTTCCGGCTCAGGTGCTGGAACCCGATGTGGCCCTTCCGCGGCCGGTCCTTGAGCGGCGGGGCGTCGGTCCCGTCGTGCCGCTTGACCGGCTTGTCGAACGTCGACAGGTCTACGTCCTGGACCACCTCGCCGTTGACCGTCCCCTTGAGCTTGGTCCCCTTCAGCTCGATGCGGACGCTGTTCCACTCGGTCGGCTTGTAGACCTGCTTGGTGGGGGCGACGGCCCGGTACAGGCCGGCGGTCAGCTCGCTGTCCTTGGCCTCCGTGTTGTACCGGAAGTCCGCGACCTGGAACTCGAGCCCGTCGAACGCCGGGTCGCCGGTCATGGGGGCCCGCAGGGCGACCCCGCTGTTGCCCTTCTCGGTCAGCTTGATCTCGAACGCCAGGACGAAGTCGCCGTACTCCGTCTCGCTCATCAGCCACGTCCCGCGCTTCTCGCCGGAGCGGAGGACGCCGTCCTTCACCGCCCAGTCGTTCCCGGCCGGGACCTTCTTGGACACGTCGTTCCACTCGCGGACGGTCCACCCCTTCGGGACGCCGTCTCGGGGGAAGAGCGGGGCCAAGCCGTCGGCCGCCGGGTCGGCCGCGGCGGCGAGCGGTAGGGCGAGAATCAGAGCGAAAAGGCTGGCGGGCCGGCGGGAGAGCATGGTAGACTCCTCAACGACCCCTCCCCCGTCCCGTCCCCACCCCCTTTCCTTCCCCCTCCCCCACGAAGGGAGGGGGAGAGGGCGGTTGGTTCTGTCTCCCCCCCTCCCTTCGTGGGGGAGGGGGCCGGGGGGAGGGGTCTCTTCCCGGCCGGGGGGTGGGGTCTGTTGTACTTGGCACGGCGGATGCTGCCCCAGGCGGGCACGCCGCCGGCACCCGCCGCCGGCCGACCGGAGCCAGCCATGACAGCCACCCAGGCGCGGAAGTACCGGGACGTGTTGGAGAAGCTCGGCGGGCGGGTCCGGGAGACGGCCGCCGGGCTCGAGGAGCAGGTCCGCACCCCGACCAGCGGGGAGGCGGCCGGGAGCCTGTCGAACGTCCCGATGCACCTCGGGGACGTGGGCAGCGAGACGTACAACCAGGAGCTGAACGCCACCCTCCTGGAGAACGAGGCCCACATCCGGGACGAGGTGTTCGCCGCCCTCGACCGGCTCGACGCCGGGACGTTCGGGGCGTGCGAGCGGTGCGGCCAGCGGATCGCCGCCGAGCGGCTGGACGCGGTGCCGTACACCCGGTTCTGCGTGGCGTGCGCGGCGGCCGTGCAGGCCGGGGCGGCGGTCAACCTGAACGCCGGACGGCCAGGCGCTCGCACCCCGATGGACGGCGGGGACGACGCCGACGACGGGGATGTCCATGCGGCCGGGACGCCCGGCGGGGGGACGGCGGTGGGCGGGCTGGCCGGCACGACGGTCGGCCGGGGCGACCCGGAGGACGCCCGGCTGGAGTCGGCGATGGGGAGCGGGAACTTCGACGTGGCCGAGCCGGCCGACGAGGGCGAGGACGCCCCGGAGGCGTACTCCGGGGCGAGCGGCGGGGCGGTCGGGGGGTTCCCGGCGAACAAGCGGGCGGTCGGCGGGCGGATGCCGGGCGGCGGGGCGGCCCCCCGCCCCCGCCAGGGCGACAGCCCGGCCGGGCAGTAGGGCTGCCAGCCGACGGTCGATCAGCGGACGGGCCGGAACTCCTTCAGCACGAGCGATCCGACCCGGTTGTCCTCCTTCTTGACCAACCCCACCCCGGGGGCGTACCACCGCTCGTCAGTCCACTCGCCGAATACGGACATCCGACCACGGACGCGAACGGCCTGGAACACCCCGGCCGGGACCCGTACCTCCTCCGTACCGACGACAGTGAACGAGCCGCGCAGGGGGAACGGACTACCACCCCCGCCGCTGTCGAGGAACGACTCCACCCGCCAATGGTCGTCGGCCGCGTGGGGGTGCCTGAGCCAGCGGACCGGCGGACGATGCTCGAACCCGCCGTCGTGAAGGACGGATAGCCCATCCCGCGACACGACCACTCGCTCCCACAAGCTCCGCTTGTCTGCGCCATCCACCCGCTCGGCCGTGACCTCGAAGACGTCACCCCGGGCCGTCACCTCGGATACGACAACCCGGACCTCCCGCTCGCCCTGTCGGTAGACCCACTCGGCCCCGACCCGGTTGGGGTAGTACAACGGCCGACGAACCTCTGCGGGAACCGGCGCGGCCGGGGTCGAAGTGGCGGCACCACCGAGCACGGTAACGGCCGCCAACAACCGGACCATCGCACACGACCTCCTGCCCGCACCGTCACCGCCGACGCTGTGCGGAAACGACCTTGCCGCCGGCGGTGTAGTCGATGGTCCACCTGGAGAACAGGTAAACGCAGATCACTCGGGTCCCGGCCCCGTGGGACATCGTGAACCCGGGCTCCTCTTCCAGCAGGTACTCGATCGTCCGGCGGTTGAGCAGCTCCGGCACCTCCACCGGGGTGGCCGGCGGAGGCAGCAGACCGAGGACGAACGAGGCGAGCAACGATTTCACTACTTGGGCTCCTTATCGCCGGTGTTCAGTTTGCCGGCGTACTTGTCGGTCGTTACCGCCTCGTCGGACCACTTCCACGTCCCGTCGGCGTTCAGCACGATGTAGGACTTGAAGCTTCGGACGGGGCCGAGCCACCGAATCCTGGACGGGTCGGTGGGGACGGCCGGGTCGGTGGTGTACATTTTGACGTTCTCCCCCGCCGGCATCCCCTTGCCGTCGTACAACCCCCACCCGACGCTCCCGGAAACCTCGACCGTCGAGTAGGCAACCGTTTTGCCCGCGATCCTACCCAACTTCGGGTCGTTCGGGTAGGTGATTCCGGCGCGGGCGCCGAACTTGTGGTAGTCGACCACCTTGGCCAGCCCGTTGGCATCGACTGCGAAGCCCTCGGTGATGTAAATCACCTGGCTGTCGAGGACTTTTCCGTCCTTGTCCCAGGTGGTCAGTGTCGCGGTCAGGGTTTGGAGGATGAAGGCATCGGGGCTCGGCTTGTTGACGCCCCGGTACCGGGCGAACCCGACGAAATCCCCACGCACGCCTCCGAGTGTGGGGTCGGCCTGTACGCGCCAGATGACCGATTGGCCACCGAACTGGTTGACCTGCTGCGCGTTGTCCGCATCCAGCCCGAGTTCGGACTTCAGCTGCTCCTTTACGGACTTGGCCGCCCCGTCCGGGTAAAGGCCGAGGGTATCGACCCAGTTCTTGTACGTCGCGAGGCCGGCGAATCCGACGTGGGCGGTGTTGGCCGGCGGGTCGGCGTCGGCGATGAGCACGCTCGCACTGGCGAGCGCGCCGGCGGTGTACTCCGCCCCAGACCGGAAGTTGACGTCGACCGTCTCTCCCGGGTCCGGGCCGCGATCGTCATACGCCGTGAGTTGTACGTCGGCGGTCGGCGAGCCGGGGAGGAACGTAACCTGGCCGCTCAACGCTTTGTAGTCATCACCCGGCGTGGCGAGTTGCGGGCCGATGGTCGGTACGGTGTAGTTGACCGTCAGCGAGGCTGCGGTGCTGCCGGTCCGGGTGAACCGGAACACGCCGTTCGCGCCGCCTTCGGCCGCGTCGCTGATCTTGGCCACGGTGACGACCGGCCGGCCGGAGTCGTTGTCGTAGAAGTTGAGAGTGGCCGAGGTCGGGGACCCGATCGTGTACTCGCTGGTCGGCCGGATCGCCAGCGTGGCCGTCTCGGCCGGCTCGGCGGTGGTGTCGTCGGTCGCCGGCACCGGGATGTCGGCCGACGCCTGCCCGGCCGGGATCGTGTACCCGCCCATGAACGGGTAGTCGGACCCCGGGCTGGCCGAGCCGGACGGCATGATGGCGACGAACCGGGGGGCGGTGGTCGGCCCGGACCGGGTCAGCCGGATTACACCGGCTGCCCCGCCCTCGGTGGCGTCCGACACCCGGGCAATGGTCACGACCGGGAGGGTGCCGCCGCCGACTGGCACCCCGGCCGGGACCGTCCGGTCCTCCAGCGGTGTGACGGACAGCCGGGTTTGGCGAGACGGCGGGCGGGTGGATCGGGCGACGGGGCGGGTCAAAAGCTTGCGGAAGATGGCGGGAACACGGATCGGCATGATGCTTCCTGGTGGCGATCGTGGAGTCCTTCGGGCCGGCAAACTGCCACACCCACCCGTTCGATCAGCCCCGGCCCGAAAGGGTGCGGGCGGGGGGTAAAAAAGTTCGAGATCACCCCACCCGAACCCGCCCCGCACCTCGCCTTCCGCTCCCGGCGGCCCCCGGCTATACCCCGGGGTGCGCGCCCCGCCCGGGCCGCCAGGAGCCGTCCGCCATGCCCCGCCGACCGGCCGCCGCCGCGGCCAGCCTCGCCGCCCTCGGCCTCGCGGTCGGGTTCGTCCCCGGCCCGGCCCGCGGCCAGCAGATCCACACCCACACCTTCGCCGGCAAGCAGGTCGCCCTGGTCCGCGGCGACGCCAACGTCCGGGCCGACGAGAAGGACCACGATGTCTCCACCCAGGTGTCCCACAGCCTGCCGTCCAGCGAGCACCTGGCCCTCACCTTCCTCGACCCGCCGACCGCCGACGCCGCCTTCGTCCACTACGAGTACCGGCTCCCCGGCCCGGCCCCGGTGTCGCCGCTGCTCTCCGCCGGGGTGTGGGTGAAGGCGACCAAGCCGGGCGTCCAGCTCCGGGCCCGGGTGGTCTTCCCGAAGGAGCCCGACCCGGCCCGGCCCGAAGCCCCGCTCACCATGCTGGTCGTCGGCAAGCCCTCCGACCGGCCCCGGCAGTGGGACAAGCTCACCCTGACCGACTTCCCGGAGCTGCTCGGCAAGCACCTGCCGGCCCTCCAGGCCAAGATCAACCGCCCGGTGAACACCGCCGACGCCTACGTCGACCGGCTGGTCCTGAACGTCTACACCGGGCCCGGGCCGGTGGATGTCTGGGTCGACGACCTGGATGTCGGGCCGATCCCCCGCACCAACCCGCAGCCCCCCGAGGGCGGCGGTGCCCCCGGCGTCCCGACCGCCCAGGGGAAGGCGCCCGAAGCGGCGCAGCCCGGCCCGGGCCGGCTGGTCGAGATGAAGGGCGGGCAGCTCCTGGTGGACGGCAAGCCGCACTTCTTCCGGGCCGTCCGGCACACCGGGGTGCCGCTCCACGTCCTCCGGGCGGCCGGGTTCGACGCCGTCTGGCTCCCGCCGGACACCGCCGCCGACACCGTCGCCGACGCCAACCGGGAGGGGTGGTTCGTCATCCCGGCCACCCCGCCGGCCGGCACGTCGGCGGTCTCCGCCGTCCCGGGGGAGAGCCGGTTCGACGCCGTCCGGCGGAAGTACGCCGGGTCGGACGTGCTGTTCTGGGACCTCGGCGGCGGGCTGACCGACGACCGGGAGAAGGATGTCTTCGAGACGGCCGCGCTGCTCCGCAAGGCCGACCGCCGGCGGCCGCTCGGCGGCGACCTGTGGGACGGGTACGGGGCCTACGGGCAGTACCTGGACGTGGTGGGCGCCCACCGGTGGCCGCTGTTCACCAGCCTGGAGGTGCCGAACTACCGGGACTGGCTGGCCCAGCGGCGGCAGCTCGTCGGCGGCCGGCCGGTGTTCTGGACGTGGGTGCAGAACCACGTCCCGGACTGGTACCGGGCCAACCTCGGCGCCGGGGCGGGCGGCCTGGCCGAGACCGCCGGCCCGCACCCGGAGCAGGTCCGGCAACTGGCGTACGTCAGCATCGCCGCCGGCTGCCGGGGGCTCGGGTTCTGGTCGGACCAGGCGCTGGCCGAGTCGGCCGGCGGGGCCGACCGGTTGCAGGGGATGGCGCTCCTGAACGCCGAGCTGTACCTGCTCGGGCCGCTCTTGACCTCGGCGGCCGCCGGCGGGTCGCAGGTGACCACCCTGAACACCAGCCACGACCACGTCAAGGGCTACCTGATCGACGCCAACGCCGGCCGGCAGAAGGGGCTGGTGCTGCTGTTGGTCTGGGCCGGTCCCGGCGACCAGTACGTCCCGGCCCAGGCGGCGCTGACCGGGCTGAAGGTGATGGTCCCGACGGTCAGCGACGGGTACGACCCGTGGCTGGTGACGCCGGCCGGGGTCGAGTGCCTGCGGCCGGGGATGAAGCGGGTCCCGGGCGGGGTCGAGCTGACCGTCCCGGAGTTCGACGGGGTGGCCCCGATCGTGTTCACCGACGACGTGGGGCCTACGGGGGTGGTGTCGTGGTGGCAGGACCGGACCCGGGAGTTCGGCCGCAAGGCCGCCCGGTGGGCGATCGACCAGGCCAAGGCCGAGCACGACAAGGTGGTGGCCGTCCACAAGGAGCTGGCCGCCCGCGGGGTGACGGTGAAGGGCGACCGGACGCTGTTGGAGGAGACGGCCCGGTACTACGAGGACGCCCGGAAGCTGTACGAGAACGGGCAGTACGACCGGGCGTACAAGGACGCCGCCCGGGCCCTGCGGCCGCTGCGGGTGCTGATGCGGGACCACTGGCGGCAGGCGGTCCAGGGGCTCGACGTGCCGACCGCCAGCCCGTTCGCGGTCAGCTACTACACCCTCCCGCAACACTGGGACCTGGCCCGGGAGGTGGGGCCGAGGCCGGCCTGGGGGCCGTCGGCCCTGCCGCACGGCGACTTCGAGTTCCGCGGGACGATCCCGGCCGGCGGCATCCCGGCCGACCGCATCCCCGGGTGGGGGGCCCGGGCCAGCGACCTGCCGGCCGACCGGGTCGAGGTCGGGGCGGGCGTGGTCCCGGCCGGGAAGCTGGCCGACCCGCCCGCGAACCGCCAGCGGCCGGAGCCGCCGCGGACGATCTTCTCCCCGAGCCGGCCGATCCCGCCGGCCGACGCCGGGTACGTCCCGCCGGCCCCGGAGCTGGGCCGGGGGGTGCTGAAGCTGCACGTCCGGCCGCGGCCGCTGACCGACCGGACGGGGAAGGTGGTGGGCGCCGGGGCCCCGCTGGAGCGGACGTTCCTGGCGGTCGACGCCCCGCCGGTCAAGTTCCCGCCGGGGACGCTGGTGCGGGTGAGCGGGTGGGTGAAGGTTCCGGGCCGGCTGGGCGGGACGGCCGACGGGGCGCTGCTGTACGACGACGCCGGCGGGGAGCCGCTCGGGGTGCGGGTGCTGCACACCGGCGGGTGGAAGAAGTACCACCTGTACCGGCGGGTGCCGGCGTCCGGGCAGATCGCGGTGACGGTGGCCCTGACCGGGACCGGGGAGGCGTACTTCGACGACCTGCGGGTCGAGCCGCTGGTCCCGGGCGGCGGGGCCGACGAGCCGGCGGCCGAGGCGGCGAGGCGGGGGCCGGCCGCAGCCCCGGGCCCCCG